>NZ_JAJEPW010000038.1:0-28898 GCF_020687045.1 Brotocaccenecus cirricatena | reverse complement strand
CTCACGGCATACGAGAGCCTTTGGCGCAGGATGGTCTGGAAATGCGGGAACGACGGTTTTGACTTTCAAAGCGTCCGTCTCGGAGGAATCAAGCCGGATCTATACAGCGTCTACCAGGCGGCGAAGGCCATTGCGATCGGCTGCTGCAATATTACGCTTGCGGACCTTGCGTCTCCGGAACTGGTCACAGATGAGGCGTTCCACCTGATCACTGGCGCACTACTGATGGCCAAATACGGAGATGCGGTTTTGAATTTGGAAAAAGGAGTGAATGAAACATGATGATTCAAGCGGTTCTCAGTAACCCCAGCCACCCGGAATACGGCGTGGCGACCATCCCGTTCCCCATCCCCCGCGACCAGTACGCGCACTGCATGGAGCTGCTGGAGGCGTTGGAGATCGGCGACGCGGTCAAGGCGGACTGCAAGGTGGAGGAAGTTGATAGCTTCTACACCGTCCTCAAGCGCACGGAAATGCTCACGGTCAATGTGGAGGAGCTGAATTACCTCGCCAAACGGCTGGACAGCTTCGACACCGGCGAAGCCGCGCAGTTTCAGGCGATGGCGCACAGGCTGGAGCTTTTTGAGCTGAAGAATCTCATCAACCTGACCTTCTGCTGCCAGCAGGCCACAGTCATTACCGACTTTTCCGACCTCGCCGCCATCGGCCGCGACCATTTGTAGCCTGTTGCGGCACATCCATTCAGCCGGTATTGCAGATGTTGGAACAAGTGCCGCAGCTCGATACCATTCTGCTCTGTCTTGATAATGATGAAGCCGGTCATCAGGCCAGCCGCCGGATGCGGGAGCAGTTGGAAATGCGCTATTCCGTGGAGCGCCTGATCCCGGAAAACAAAGACTGGAATGACGTTCTGCCCCTGAGCGGGGAAAATGCTCAGGGCTTTGCTATGAATGAAATGAGGTGAAATGTTGAACGCAAGTATCTGGATCCTGATCGCAGCGGGAGCAACAATGTTCCTTGTCATCGGTGGGCTGTCCATGATGTCTCATCACTATACCCTTGGCAATATCAAATCCCGCACTGTGGGCGATGGGCAGCACGGTACAGCCAGATGGGCCACCGACAAGGAAATCAAGCAGACCTATGCCCATGTGCCCTTCAAGGTCAGAGAATGGCGCAGAGGGCAGAACCTTCCCACGGAGCAGGGGTTGATTCTCGGCTGTAAGGGGAAAATGTAGGAACTCACCGCACTGGTAGACAGTGATGACATTCACTGCCTTATGATCGGCGCCAGTGGCATTGGCAAGACCGCTTTCTTCCTGTACCCCAATCTGGAATATGCCTGCGCCTCCGGCATGAGCTGGCTGGCGCTGGACAGCAAGGGTGACCTGGCCCGCAATTTCGGTGCGATTGCCAAAAACTGTTACGGCTACAATGTATCTGTTATCGACCTGCGCAATCCCACTCGTTCAGACGGCAACAACCTGCTGACATTGGTCAACCGCTACATGGACATCGCAAGGAAAGATCCCAAAAACTTGGCGGCTCGAGCTAAGGCGGAGAAGTACGCTAAGATTCTCGCCAAAACCATTGTCAACCCCGATGGCGATGACAGCAACCGCGGACAGAATGCCTTTTTCTATGATGCGGCGGAGGGGTTGCTCACTTCGGTCATTCTGATACTGGCGGAGTTTCTGCCGCCGGATAAGGAGCATCCACAGGAGCGCCGGCACATCGTCTCTGTCTTCAAGCTGGTGCAGGATCTGCTGGAACCCAGCAAGGTAAAGGGCAAGAGTCACTTCCAGCTTCTGATGGGCAAGCTGCCGCCTGACCACAAGGCCAGATGGTTTGCGGGTGCTGCACTCAACAGCGCGGAGCAGGCCATGGCCTCTGTCATGTCCACGGTACTTTCTCGTCTCAATGCATTTCCGGACTCGGAACTGGAGCAGGTGCTTTGCTTCGACAGCGCCATCGATGCAGAGAAGTTTGCTTCTGAAAAGTCTGCCATCTTTCTCATTCTTCCGGAGGAGGACACCACCAAAAACTTCATGGCGGGCTTGATGATTCAAAATCTGAGCCGTGAACTGTTTGCTGTGGCGGATGAAAACGGAGGGAAGCTGCAAAACCGTGTGGTACTGTATTGTGATGAGTTCGGCACTATGCCTCCCTTCGATGTCCTTCCGCTGTTCTCAGCCGGCCGTTCCCGCCGCCTGGCGCTGGTGCCGATCATTCAGTCCTTAGCGCAGCTTGAAAAAAACTACGGAAAAGAAGGAAGCGAAATTATTCAGGACAACTGCCAGGACACCATCTTCGGCGGCTTCGCACCCAACAGCCAGACGGCGGAGGTGCTGTCCAAGGCGCTCGGAAACCGCACTGTCCTATCCGGATCGGTGAGCCGTGGGAAAAACGATCCCAGCCAAAGTCTGCAGATGATGGAACGTCCGCTGCTGACGCCAGATGAGCTGAAGTCTATTCCCAAGGGGAATTTTATTGTCCAAAAGACGGGACAGCATCCCATGCGTACCCGCCTGCGGCTTTTTCTGGAATGGGGTATCACCTTCGAGGAGCCTTATATTGTTCCGGAGCGGGTAGATCGTGCGGTAGCTTATGCAAACCGTGAGGATCTGGAGCGAAATCTTCCGCAGTCAAGCAAGGCGGAGAATGCGGATATGCGTGGAGCCTATGCCGTTTCTGGACGCGGCGGCATTGCCCATGAGCCTGCTGTAGATAAGCCTCGGCGCAGGGGCGGAAAGCAAATGAAAACCTATGGCGAGGAGGATCTATGAGTTACTTCGGAACAATTTACGCCGACACCGAACTGCCCTCCAGAGCGAGGGCAGTTTATATGTATCTGCGTGACCGTGCAGACAGCGAGGAAAAATGCTGGCCAGGAATCAAGACGATTGCGTCCGACATGCGCTTGTCCCGCTCCACGGTCAAACGGGCATTGACGGATCTGGAGCAACATGGATACCTGCAAAAGATCCCACGCTACCGTGACAATGGGAGCAGCACATCCAACCTGTATTCCGTGCAGTAAGGCCGCAGAAAAGCGCAGTCCTCCGCCAAGGGAGGACTGCGCCCATTTGCTGGACCCAGGGGAGGTTCATGATGGACCTCCCAGAAGGACTCACTCTATCGGAGATTTAACACAGAGAAAGAAACAAGCGTCACTTCCAGAATTGCTCTAAAACCCTCTATGATATGCAAACTATAAAAGAGCGTATTGGTTATCCGAAGTATAAGTATAACTCTTATTGGATATTCTCAGCATATCGTAATTCTTTGGATTTGCGATGGCATCGTAGCAAAACTCAGCACCCATCATTAGTTGGCGCTGACATTCGCCAATCTCAGGAACCACATCAGCATAGATGCTATTATTTACATAGCACATAGAACATGATATGGGATTTAACTCTACAATGTCTATATACGAATTACCGTTGCTGTCAATAAATTCGCCTAAATCTAATGCGTAGTTAGCTGGGAAAACGCCCAATCTTCTAATGTGATCTACCATATGGCTTTTAGATAGTCTTCTCCTGAAGAATGAAGTCTTTCTTTTGTAACCGCCTCAGCCACACTGCTGGACATTATTTCACATGAACAGATGCAATGTCTACGTAGCTGGCATCTGTGTAGAAGTCATAGCCAGTTATCTTATCAGTATTCCACAGAGCCAGATCGTGAGTGCCGGTTACAGGCACCAGAAGATTCTGATCTGCAATACCATTCAGAATCATTCCATAGATTTCCTGCACACGCTGAGAATCAGAAGTGGAGTCCAATTCTGCGAAAATTTCAGGATTCTCAAAGAAAGCAGAGAACTGGCAGAGGATCGGATCACCCATAGCGCCAGGAGCCATATTGCTCATATCTGTTGCAGGGTCAAAGGAACCGCCAGCAGTATTGTAGAAGGTCAGATCATATTCGCCAGCCATCAAGGCTCCATACCAGGTGTTCATGTCTACTGCATCAATAGTAACATCGAAGCCGAGTTCTTTAAGAGAAGCTGCAATAGAAAGAACTGCATTGTCAACACTTGCAAGGCTCTGAGAATAGTTGAAATGAATGGCGAGAGAAGTTCCGTCCTTCTCCAGGATACCGTCATCATTGGTATCCTCATAGCCGGCTTCCTTCATGAGCTGCTTTGCCTTTTCCATGTCGGTAGGATAGGTCTTAACCTCCACACCGCAGTTGGGCTTTTCATTCGTAAAGAGGGTTTCGGCAGCAGTCTCCAGACCATCGAAAACAGAGGTTTCCAACTCCTGCTGATTAACAGCGTAGGATACTGCTTCCCTTACAAGAGGATCATTAAAGGGAGCCTTATTCAGGTTCATACCCAGATAACGAGTTTGGTTGGTGCTGTCATCCATGGCATGACCGAAAGCGGCATCCTGGGAAATTTCCGTGTAGCCTTCTGCGCTAAGTCTGCTGGAGCCGAGAATTGCATCGATTTCGCCGTTGCGCAGAGCAAGAATTTTTGCAGCATTATCAGGAATCACTTTGACTTTGAACTCGTCCACTTCAGGAGCTTCGCCCCAGTAGTAGGGATTGCGGATAAAGGTATAGGTATCTCCCTCGACCCGGTCAAACATATAGGGACCAGTACCCATAGTTGCACTCACGCAATTCTCGTAAGCCTTTTCTACGCCGCCTTCAAAGGCTGCGGGATTCACAATACCAAGAGGCAGCGCCATGGTCAGATTGTCAAGAGCAGCGTAATAAGGGGTCTTCAAAGTCATTACAAAGGTTTTTTCATCCGGGGTTTCCAGCTTGTCAAACAAAGTAGTGAGCTTACCGAAGGCACCATTCTGGGGACCCAGATTGGTTACTACTGCTTCAAGAGTCATCTTTACTGCCTCGGAAGTCAGAGGAGTACCGTCAGAAAATTTGACACCATCACGCAGATGGAAGGCGTAAGTCTTGCCGTCATCACTGATTTCCCAGGTTTCAGCCAACTCGCCCTGGATCTTCCCGTTATCATCGTAGCTTACCAGAGTGTTGTAAAAATTACGACTCCAGAATCCGGCACCATAAGTGCTGGATACCATAGGCGTGATGACAGGATAGAAGCCTACAGAAAAGTCCCAATTCTCGGTGACAGTGATTGAGACCGGCTCTGCATCGGTTTTCTCGTCAGGGTTCGTGCCGCAAGCAGCCATAGCAAGGCACATCACAAGTGCGAGTCCGAAAGCTAAAAGTTTTTTCAGTTTCATGTACAAAATCTCCTTTATTTATTTTTATATCATGCTTTTCAGCAGGGTATACGTATTTATTGAATGGTTTAACCCAAATATGGAGCAATAGAATGCAGCAGAAGCTTGGTATACGGATGTGTAAAGCAGTCTGTCGAACCGTGAAATGTACGGTCTTCGATAATCTTACCGCAGCGCATCACCATCACACGGTCTGCAAGATATAGCGCAACGTCCAGGTCATGGGTAATGAAAAAGCAAGTCATTTTTCGCTCCTGATGGAGTCGCTTCAGCAAATCAAGAATATGTTTACGAACCAGGACATCCAGCCCACTGACTGCTTCATCAAAAATCAACACATCCGGTTGAGCCGCTAACGCTCTTGCAATACATACACGTTTTTGTTGTCCACCGGATAGCTCATGAGCTTTTCGCAGCTTGATCTCTTCGGGAAGCTCCATCATGGTAAGAAGATCATTGATTTCCCGTTCTTCTTCCTTTTTGCTGAGTTTTCTGAAATTGCGAATTGGCTCTGCAATGATTTGATATACCGTAAAGCGAGGGTCCATTGCTCCCTTGCCATCCTGAAGAATCAGCTGTATTTTAGATCGCAGTACCTGCTTTTGCTTGCCCCGGCAGAGGGAAATGTTTTTTCCTTCAAACAGTACCTCTCCAGAAGATGGAACCAGAAGACCGCACATGAGCTGAGCCAAAGTGCTTTTACCAGATCCGCTTTCTCCTACCAAAGCGCAAAATGAACCATTCTGAATAGTAAAATCTACATGATCAACGGCCAGAAGCTCGTTGCTTGTGCCTTGTTCGTGAAATTCTTTTGATAGGTTGTTGACTTTAATCATGATTCCGCCCCTTTCGTGAAAGCACAGGAAAGGGAGTAAGCTTCAATCAGCGACCTTGTGTAAGGTTCTGTGGTATGATCGAAGACAGATTGAACTTCACCAGATTCTATAATTTTTCCTTCTTTCATCATCAACACGCTTCCACCTAATTGAAGAGCTGTTGCGAAATCATGAGTTACCATAAGAATCCCAACTCCATTTGCTTTCATCTGCGAAAATAAATCTATGATTCCATTTCTGTGAATCACATCCAAAGCAGTTGTCGGCTCATCGGCAAGCACGAATTTTGCATCAAGCATCATAGCCATTGCGATAATGACACGCTGAAGCATTCCTCCGGAAAGCATATGGGGGTATGCTCTGTATACCCTGTCAGGATCATCTAAGCCTACATCATGCAGAAGCCGCAGAATATAGTTGTAACGCTGCTGGCGGGATTTGTCGGAATGAAGCCGTAGCGTTTCATCCATCTGTCTGCCAATACGCATAGAAGGGTCCAATGCAGTCATTGGATTTTGCGGGATATAGACAATCTGGTTTCCGTATATTCCTCGTCTCTGCTTTTCTGACGAATTCAAAAGATCAGTCTCGCCGAAGAAAACGGAACCCGACACCTTAAATTTTTTAGGGTCCAATAAGTTTAGCACCGCACTACAGGTCATTGTTTTGCCGCTGCCTGACTGGCCTAACAAGATCAAAGACTCTCCTTCTTTGATTGCAAAGGATATTTCAGAAACCAAGTTATCCGTGCCTGACCGAAGATTAATGCTTAAATGATCAATCATAAGTGATGGCATCATAGGCTGTCCTCCTCCGGCGTCAGAATATCACGGAGTGCTTCTCCAAATAAATTGAAGCCTGCTGCCGTTACGAAGATGCACAAGCCTGGATAGATTAGCAATTCCGGATGAGAGTAAAGCGCTGTCCTGGCATCATTTAACATGGCACCCCATTCCGGTGTGCCGGAGGGAAGGCCAAGTCCGAGGAAAGCAAAGCTGGAAACCATAATGATGGAAGAAGCGACACCAGTGGAAACATACACAAGAAACTGTGGCAGAATGTTAGGAATCAGATGTCTGAAGACCAGCTTTCCTGTATTGCACCCAGAAATCCGGGCTGCCAGGATATAATCTTTACCCATTTCTTGAACGGAATAAGATCTGACAATACGAACAAACCAAGCCCAGGTCGCTATCACAACAGAAACGGCAATGTTTTGGAGTCCGTTCCCCAGAACTCCTATGACAGCAATAGCAATGATAAGAGAAGGAAAAGCAATAAACACATCACAGAGTATAGTAATGAAATGGTCTGCTTTTTCTCCAGCACAGGCGCTAAAAGTACCGACAATCAGACCAATCACAGACAAAATCAGCAGCACAGGTAAACTGATTCCGATGGAATATCTGGCTCCATACAGCAGCCTTGATAAGGTACACCTGCCCAATTGATCTGTTCCAAGAGGGTATTCTGCGTCAGGCTGAGCATACTTTTGCGATAAATTCACCAATTCAGGGTCGTGAGGCGAAAAAGCAGGTGCTGCAATCGCAATTACAATCACAATAGCAATCAGGCACAGACCGATGATTGCCTGCGGCCTTTTGAGTAGCTTATGTATCATTTTCTTCCCTCACCATCCATGGACAAAGCAGACGGTTAATTATGTCTGCCATGAAATTTGCGACGACAAAAATTGCTGCAATGACGACTATACAGGTAGAAACTGCAATCGTATCTGCTGCAATCACACTGTCCACCAGATAAGTTCCGATTCCCTTGATTGAAAAAACACTTTCGATTACCGCCCCTCCGGCAATTAGAAAGCCGAATTGCTGAAAGAAAATTGTAACAACAGGCGGTAAGGCATTTCGCAGAATGTGGCATACCAGAATTCTGTTGGCAGATAGTCCACGGGCTTTTGCAAACCGAACATAATCAGAAGATAATTCAGCCAGAAGAGAGGAACGCATAATTCGGATGAGTGAACACGAACTGGGAACCGCCAGGGCAAATGAAGGTAGTAAAAAGCCCCTCCAACCTGGACTTGGTAAGACACTGAACCATTTCAGATGAATCGCAAAGAACAGTAGAAGAAGGAATCCCAGCCAGAAAGTTGGCACACAAATACCGCAGATAGTAATGCCTCTGGTAACCTGATCGAAAAGGCGGTTCCGCTTTCTGGCACAGAGCAAACTAATCGGAACGGTGAGCACGATAATCCATAGAATGGCCATCCCTACAAGAGATGTGGTCGTAGCCAGATACTTGTGCAGATCCTTTACAATCGGTTGATGAGTGGTCAAAGAAGTCCCAAGTTCTCCTGTAAACATTCCGGAAAGCCACTGAATATATCGCACAGGGAGAGGTTGATCCAATCCCATTTCCACCCGAATCATCTCAATCTGTTCCGGCGTAGGATTGGATACGCCTCGGTGTGCAATAATTTCTGCAGGATCTTTTCCGGACCAAGCAATCAACAAAAAACTTAGAATGCTGACGCCTACCAGCACAATGAGGAAGCTAATGATCCTTTTTCCAATATATTTCTTCAAATAATGCACCTCCTCACATCAGAAATCAGTTAGACATAGTTAACCAAATGCCTTTATGTTACCCTTCAGTGCGGTCTGCATCTGAAGGGTAACCTGCTTAGTAGTTAAATTTCTCTGCCAGATTGGACTTTTCAATCATCTTTCTATATGTGGGCGACTGTTTCAGCAGATGAGCATGTTTTCCACAGGCTTCTACCGTACCTGCTTTCATAACGACGATCTTATCTGCATTTTCAATAGACATCAGTCTGTGTGAAATAACAATCACGGTCTTGCCTTGAATCAAATGATTTAATCCAGTCTGTATCTGGACTTCTGTTTCCACATCTAACGATGCAGCAATCTCATCCAGAATGATAATTGGAGCATCCTTCAGGATTGCTCTGGCAATGGACAGCCGCTGACGTTCTCCGCCGGAGAGTTTGGCTCCATTTTCCCCGATTATTGTCTGGTAGGTGTCTGGCAGACGGCTGACAAACTCATTGCAACCAGCCAGTTTTGCAGCTCGTATTACTTCTTCGTCAGAAGCATCCAGCCGCCCAAGGCGAATATTTTCCATAATAGAAGTATTAAATAGAATGACTTCCTGAAAAACAATGGAAACATACTTGAACAAGCTATCAGTGTGAATTTCTCGTATGTCGGTTCCTCCGATCTGAACGGTACCGGAATCTGCATCATATAGTCTGCTGATGAGCTTAAGCATTGTTGTTTTTCCGCAGCCGCTGGGACCGACCAATGCGGTTATCTGTCCTTGCTCCGCCGTAAAGGATGCATGGCGAATCACCTGGGTGTCTTTCTGGTAGGAAAAACAAACATCCTTTATTTCTACATTGAAATCTGAAAGGACTGCCTTTTCTCCGCCCTGAAGTTCATGATTCTTGATTTCACCAATCCGGGCAATTCTTGCGTCCAAATAAAAGATTTCCGTCAGATAGAGCAAAACACCACCCATGGCCCCGCTGAGTTTCGCCGCCATAATAATATAGCCCAGAAGAATCAGGATACTTACCTGACCGGAGGCGAGCATTGAAAGGCCAACAGTCGCCGTGATTCCAATAGGAAGAATAGATAAAGTCTGGCCGATTGTAACAGGAATCGTCTGGGTGATCTGAGCTTTCCATTGAAGATTTTCTGACTCATCCAACTGCTGGTCCATTTGAGCTTCTACTTTTTCTTTCAACCCATAGCTTTTAATTTCCTGATTCAGTTCGATTGCATTCTGAAAGCTTTCGGAAATATCTCTCAACTTATCATAATGTTTATTTACATCTCTGACCTGCAGTTTCTTTGTCAGGAAAAGAACCGAAGCAGAAGTAAGAACGGGAAGCAATACACAGAGACCTAATTTCCAATTCATGATCAGAAGGGCTACGCTGATAACCAAAAAGTAAATTGCAAACCCTATGGAATTAGCCACTGCGTTCGCAAAAGCATGCTCAATCGAAGCCACATCTGCCATGATTGTTTGAGCAAGGTCAGACAAATTGTGCTTTGAAAAATAGGATAGGGGCAGTTTGGAAAGCTGTTCCGCCAGATCAATTCTTAAATTTGCAGATTCCTGGTAAGTTTCATCATAGGTCGTTTTATAGTTATAGTTAATAACTAAGTACATCACCAGGGTCGCTGCCAGCATAAACAGGAGATATACCACCGGTTTCCCGGTATTTCCATTCAACAGCCTGTCTGCAAATAGAAAAACACAGATCATCGGCGGTACAAAAGAAACATAATAGAGAAAGAATGACCAGATTGATTTTGCAAGGCCCTTCACACCCGAATCACTCAGCTGGAAGGCTCTTTTTAGATATGTCTTCATCATGCCAACCTCCACTGATTTGCCTTGCAGTATACATCCTGAAAATCCTTATAACGTCCATTGCAGGCCATCAGTTCATTGTGGGTTCCCTGTTCCACAACTTTTCCATTCTGGACAAACAGGATCTGGTCTACATTCTGAATAGAGGACAGCCTGTGTGCAATCATGATAACTGTTTTGCCCCTCATCAGTTTTTGGAAAGCCTGCTGCAACTCGTATTCATTTTCCGGATCTGCAGCTGCAGAAGCCTCATCCATAATGACGATATTCGCATTCTTTAGAATAGCCCTTGCAATGGCGATCCTTTGCACCTCACCACCGGAAAGGTATACGCCCTTTGCCCCTATGACGGTCATCTCCCGCTGGGGGAATTTGTCAAGGATGGATGTGCAGTTCGCTGCGTCAAGTGCATCCATAATCTGCTGCCGTGTTGCCTGAGGATTTCCGATTCGGACATTTTCGTAAATTGAGGTCTTTAGTAATTGACTGCGCTGGAAAACAAATGCGATGTTCTGAATGAGAGCTTTTTCAGAATAACTCTGAATGTTCTTTCCACCAATCAGAATTTCGCCGCCATCGACAGGATAAAACCCTGAAATCAGCTTTGCAATGGTAGATTTTCCTCCCCCGGAAGACCCGATGAGCGCATAAGTTTTATTCTGATGAAGTGTCAGGCTGAAATCCTTCAGCACGAAGTTGTCATCATACTTAAAGTCAACATGACGAAATTCAATATTGAAATCTTGGAAGGTCTCTTCGTTTCCATGTGGAAGCTTTGCCTGATCCATAGAAGTAGTCAGCTCATCAAGCCGATTCAGCGTATTTTGTGCGCCAAAGTTATCCTGCCCCGTAAACATGATCGATGTGAAAGAAGTAAATACAGCTCCGGAGAACACAGCAAAGAAAACAATCTTTGCCAGGATTAGCATAGCAGGTTCTCCATAGCTGATGAATACAACTGCGGCTGGTACAGCAAAAGCATAAAACACGTTGAACAGAACCTGGAATCCGACGTAGGGATTCTTACAGCTGAGGCTATACTGATAGACGTACTGTTTGTACTCTTTGATCGAGTTAATCAGAGTTTTGTAATACTGTACAGTTACACCGAAGATTTTTATGATCTGCATTCCTCTGACATATTCTACTGTTGCCGCACTCATTTTTTGAAGCGCCGCTGAATAGCCAGACAGAAATTCAGTACCACCGGACATTTTACGATACTGAAGAACACCAATCACAGTTGTAAGGATCAGGAGAATACCAAGGCGATAGTCTATTGCAAACATCAGCACAAACATTAACACCGGCGTCATAACAGCAGTGACGTTGTCCGGAATCAAATGGGCCACTGTTTTGTGTGTTTCTGCTGCGTTATCATCAATAATTCTTCGAATCTCTCCAGAGCTGTTATGGTCAAAAAAGGAAGAAGAGGCATCCAATAATTTATGAAGCCCATTTTTCCTTAAGTTTGTTTCAAGCCGGAAGCCTAAGTAGTGGGAACACGTTGCCGATGCAATGTTGAGAATGCCTCGTAAAATCATAAGTATGACTACAATAATTGCGTCATACATAGCCTTCTCATATACGGGAATAACCAGAATAGACACAATGGACTGCCACAGAAGCCAATATGCTCCCATATATGAGCAGACGGCAGCGGCAGATAGCGCCATGGAGAAATATGCCCAAATTCTTTTATCTGGGACATAATGAAATAGTTTTTTATACAAACTGCGCATTGACTTCAAATATACACCTCTTTTTGCTTAAAAACGGTTTGACATACATCAACTCTTTCATTATAATTAGTTGTAGCTAACTGTAAAGGGCAAAACAGATATAAAGTCTAAACAAGGTATTAATAAATCTAAACGAGGTATCTTTGGGAGGAGCCAATGATAGAAGTTAAACGAGATGATTTCTTTGTTGAATTGATAAAGAATCCAATAGAGTACGGAACATATTATAAGATCAACCCAAAATATGGAACCGGATTTCAATGGACGAGTGAGGTTCACCACGATTTCATCATTACAGCGACAGATATAAGATTTAACCAGGAAACTATGGTCGGAGAACATATTGGGTCTGGTTATGTACTTGCTCTCTATATTAGTGGCGCAGGAGATGAATTCTATCCGTATCAAAATATTTCTCCGAATACATTGCGCTGCTATGAACCATCTGAAAAGTATAAAGCTATTTATCATCCTCAGATTCCATTAAGATGTATTACCGTGCAGGTTGACCAGGAATTTATTGAACAGTATCTCCAGGAAATTTCCGGTGATCTTGAAGTGAACTTTTCTGATTTTTTCAAAGAAAAAGGGAAATTCTATTTACCAAATGTTAATCATGCTATGCAAAGCCTATATGAGTATCTGCTTTCCATGAAAGCATCCAGAATTACAGTAGAAGCAAAAATATATGAAATCATCTCTTATCTTGCTTCATATTTGAAAGAAAACAGACTAAATGAAGAGAATGGCCAGCCCATTAACAAAACAGATTTGCAGGCATTAGATGAACTAACGCATTACATGGACGAACATTACAGTTTTAATATTACGTTGCAGACGCTTTCCACCATTGCATGTATGAGTGAAAGCAAAATGAAAAAGCTATTTAAGTCAGTTTATAATATGTCCATTACTGAATACATTCAGAGGAAAAGGATCTCTGTAGCCGAGCATATGCTTATTCAGACCGACCTCACCATTGCGGAAATTTCAAGAATTGTTGGATACTCCAACCCCAGTAGATTGATTGAAATATTCAAAAGGTATTATGGATTTACTCCCTCAAAATACAGAAAATAAAAGTGTTATACTAATTTGGATAAACCTAACCCTCTAAAAATCAACCAAATCAATCGTTATGAGGTGACGCATACAAGCGTCACCTCATTTCTTTTTGGAAATTTCATCTTGAAAGCATCTGTGAAGGAGTATAATAAAACCATTGTCAACCCCGATGGCGATGACAGCAACCGCGGACAGAATGCCTTTTTCTATGATGCGGCGGAGGGATTGCTCACTTCGGTCATCCTGATGCTGGCGGAGTTTCTGCCGCCGGATGAGGAGCACCCACAGGAGCGCCGGCACATCGTCTCTGTCTTCAAGCTGGTGCAGGATCTGCTGGAGCCCAGCAAGGTAAAGGGCAAGAGTCACTTCCAGCTCCTGATGGGCAAGCTGCCGCCTGACCACCTCCGCAGGACACGGGCGTAATTGGATAGAACAGAAAAGCACAGCCGCTCGTTTTCTCTGAGTTGCTGTGCTTCTGCTTCTTCCTGCACCACGCTGAAAAGCGTCTGAACAGCGCGATTTACCGCTTTCTCACCCGCAATGGCATTGACCGTTACGATCCGGCGCGCTTTCTGGACTACAAGCTGGAAGTTCTGCAAATGCTGCTGTACTGTCTGCCGAGGCTCGACCCGGAGCAGGAAACGGAGTTCCTGAAATACGCGAAACACTATGTCCGGGACGGGCCGCTGTTCTGCCGCATGATGGTCGAAGCCGGTTCCTTTGCCAGCCTTGCGGAGTATCGGCACGTGCGGCAGATTGGCGCGATCTATAACAATTCGGCAAAAACCGCGCAGAAGTCATTTCCGAGTTTGCCGTCCAAAGCGGATACAAGGATGAAAGCGTATCTGCGGATGAACTGCTGACCATTGCCCAGCGCAACCACAGCATTGCCGAAGGCGAGATTGCTGAAATCGGTGGTTGTGCCGTTTGAGATGGAAAGGCTGGATCTGATTTGATCATGATGGAAAGCAAAACGACGCCGTTGACAACATCTTCGGATCGTGCTACAATTTGACTGAAATGATAAATGCGGTCATAAATCCAAGGAGTGTGCGCAGTGGCTTTTACAGACGAACAGAATGAACAGATCCGCAATGACCTGATCCGGGAGGCCCAGCGCTGCGGCATTACCATAGGGATGCGGAAAACCTCAGTGGAGCAGCTGACAAATTCCGTCGGTATTTCCAAGGGATCGTTTTATAAATTCTTTGATTCCAAGGAGCTGCTGTTTTTCGCCGTGCTGGAGGATATCCATACAGAGTGTTTCGCAGCGGCGCAGAAGTCTTTGCAGGAAAATACAGCCTTATTGCCTACCGACCGCGCGGCAGCGGCGATCCTGGCGGCCTGCCGTTGGCTCTCCAGGACAAAAGCCTTTGTGTTCATCGAAAATGACGCAGATTTTCTTCTGCACCGACTGCCGGAAGAAGTGAAGACCGCCCACTACCACGATGACGAGACGCACATCCGTACCCTGCTGGAGATGGGCGGCCTGCAGCCCAAGGGCGGTATGGCGCTGGCTGCCGCCACAGTGCGGGGCTTGATTTTAACCGTCTCCCATCAGGAGCAGATTGGGGTACTCTATCCGCAGGTGCTGGAAACGCTGGTGCGGGGCGCCTGTCAGGAGCTATTTGCATAAGCGGAAAAGCCGCAGTGATGCGGCTTTTCAAAAGGAATACAGTTAGCTTACCCTAACTCGCTTGTGTCATCTGTGTGAGTTAGAGGAGTTTAACATCTCGTTGTGAGGGCGAAATCATGAGAAACAGTCAAAATTTCTGGGATAAAAACGCAGGGCGGTACGACCGCTTCATGCGCAAGGACGCAGCGGCTTACGAGCGGCTGTACGAGCTGCTGCGCCCCGTGGTGCGGCACAAAACCGTGCTGGAACTGGCGACCGGCACGGGGCTGATCGCCAAAAATATCGTCCGCTCTGCTGACCATATTGAAGCTACCGACGCATCCCAAGAGATGATTGAGCAGGCAAAACAGGGCGTAAAATCTACGAAGCTCTATTTTTCGGTGCAGGATATGTTCCACCTGCCTTATGCCGACGAAAGCTTTGACGTGGTCATCGTGGCCAATGCGCTGCATATCGTGCCGGAGCCGGAGAAGGCTCTCTCCGAAATTCGCCGGGTGCTGAAAGAGGACGGGATACTGGTCGCACCGACCTTTACTCATGCCGGTAATGACTTTCGTGGAAAGGTCAAAGCATTTTTCATGAAGCTGGCGGGCTTTCCGCTGCACAGCAAATGGACGAGTGCAGATTACCTTTCGTTCCTGCGGGAAAACGGCTGGACGGTGCGGAAAAGCACCGTGCTGAAAACCTCGTTCCCGCTGACCTACGCAGAGTGCGTGAAATCGGAGGGGTGAGCCATGCAGATATTGGAACACGGGCAGGCGCAGGAGCGGACGCTGCTGTTTTTCCCCTGCACGGCAGAGCCTGTATGGGCTTTTGCCGACACGATCACGCTGCTTTCTCAGAGATGGCATGTTTTTCAGGTGGTGTATGACGGCCATCAGCCGGAGTATCCCGGGGATTTCACCTCCGTGGAGCAGACTGTGGATGAAGTGACGGAATATCTGAAAAGCCGCGGCGTCTCCCGACTGGATGCGGCCTATGGCTGCTCTATGGGTGGGGCGTGCCTGACCCGCCTGCTGGCGCTGGGGCTGTTCCCGATTGACCGAGCCATCATTGATGGCGGAATCACGCCCTACCAGGTGCCCTGGCTGGTGCGAAGACTGCTGCTGGCGCGGGACGTGCTGTCCTTCAAAATGGCGGCAAACAACAGAAAGATTCTGGAAGCGGCTTTTCCGCCGGAACGATTTACCCCCACAGGGCACGACCCCAAAAAGGAGTACGACGCCATGGAAGCCTATCTCAAAACCTTTTCCGATCGGACGATCCGCAATGTATTCTGGTCTGCCAACAACTATGCGCTTCCGAAGCGCTCCGCTAAAATCGGTGCGAAAATCACCTACTGGTACGGCGACGACGAAAAGAAGGATCGCAGGCGAGATATCCGGTTCATCAAGCGCTATTTTCCTAAGGCGCGCATCCATGGCATCCCCAAGATGGCCCATGCGGAGCTGGTGATGGTACACCCGGAAAAATTCTGCCGGTATGCGGAAAAATTTCTGACTATGCAAGCGGAGGAAAGATGATATGAGAGAAAAGATCAAACTCTCTGGCGTGCCGGAGACTATGCTGCAAACCATTTACGCAAGGGCGAAGGAGAGCCGGGGACGCGGCGCGATTCACGATGCAAAAGCGGAGGAAATCATCGAGAAGCTGGACTACGATTTTTCCCTTGCGGACAAGGATACGGCCATGCGCAGCGGCGTCATTGCCCGAACCATCGTGCTCGACCGGATGACGAAGGAATGGCTTGCGTCGCACCCCGGCGCGGTGGTGGTCAACATCGCCTGCGGGCTGGATACCCGCTGCTACCGGATGTCGGGTTACGCACATTGGTATAACCTCGACCTGCCGGAAACGATGGCGGTGCGGGAAAAGCTTCTG
Source organism: Brotocaccenecus cirricatena (assembly GCF_020687045.1). Lineage (NCBI taxonomy): Bacteria > Bacillati > Bacillota > Clostridia > Eubacteriales > Oscillospiraceae > Brotocaccenecus > Brotocaccenecus cirricatena. The sequence continues at coordinate 12,184 of NZ_JAJEPW010000038.1, read as the reverse complement.
CCGGAAAGCGGCACGATTTCGCAGATTACCATGTCCGCCATGGAAGATTGGGGCAGCGAAATCAGCGAGCAGAATGTGCCGGTGCTGATCGTCATTGAGGGACTGACCATGTACCTTTCCGAGAGGAACATACAGCGTATTTTCACGGTGATTTCCAGCCGGTTTTCCAACGCCACAGTCTTTGTGGAAACCATGAATCCTACGATAGTGCGGCACTTCAAGGAGAAATCCATTGACGCAAGCAACGCAAAATTCAACTGGGGAATCAAGAATGGGAAAACACTTGCCGAACTGCTGTCGGATTTTCGCTTTGTGGAGGAACACAGCTTAACCGAGGGCATGGCGGCATTTGCGCCAGTTTACAAGCTGCTGGACAGGCTGCCCGCCGTGCGGAATATTTCCAATAAGATCATCGTTCTGGAAAAGGAGTTGTAGAAGATGTCATTCTTTGAAAACACCCGCAAACCTGTGGGTATCGGCGGGAAGCTCATGGTCGCCATGATGAATTTGGGTCACAGCCCTGTGGCGCGCTGGGGGCTTCAATTTCTGAATGCTGCGCCGGATGCCAAGGTGCTGGACTGCGGCTGCGGTGGCGGTGCGAACATGAAAAGGCTGCTGAAAAAATGCCCGCAGGGTATCGTGAAGGGCATCGACTATTCGCCCGTCAGCGTGGAGAAGACGAAAAAGGTCAACGAGACCGCCATCGCTGAGGGGCGCTGTGCCGTCCTGCAAGGCAGTGTGGCGGATATGATCTTCGCAGATGACTGGTTTGATGCGGTCACGGCCTTTGAAACGGTCTACTTCTGGCCTGATCTGCCGCAGTGCTTTCGGGAGGTCTGCCGGGTGCTGAAACCCGGCGGAACCTTTCTCATCTGCAATGAGAGCAGTGGCGACACGGACAAGGATGAGAAGTGGACGGAGATTATCGGCGGTATGACCATATACAAGGATGTCGAGCTGAAGGCATATCTGGAGCAGGTGGGCTTTTACGAGGTGCAGATACACAAAAAGAAAAGCTGGCTGTGCATCACGGCACGGAAATAAGGAGATCAAGCATGAGCATTTTTGCACCCATCCTGCGCATGAATATGAGGAAGTGCGCGTAGGAAACCTGAAAAGTATTGCATGGTTTAACTGCCGAAAATCAAAATGGGGAGCGATAATATGTCAAAGAAAGCGACCGAGTTTCAAAAAAAGGAAATGAGCAAGATGTACCGCGGCAAGGAGATCTTCAAGCCCCTGAACACCGGCTGGGTGGACGAGCATGTGGCCTGCGTGCGGGAGTGGGTGGCGAACATCTTCTTCTACCGCAAGGGCGACACCACCATCATGATCGATGCCGGGTACAACTACGACCGGCTGGCAGAAAAAATGGGCTGGCTGGGCATCGACCCGCAGTCCATCCGGCACATCCTCATCACTCATCAGGACACCGACCACGTGGGCGCGGTGGAGGCAGACAGCCTCGGTTTGTTCCGGAGCGCAAAGTTCTATATCGGCGAGATTGAAAACCGGTATCTCACCGGCGAGGTGCGGCGAAAAGTCATATACCATCTCTATAAATTGCCGCAGGTCACAATTAACAACGAAAAGGTGCTGCTGCATGACGGCGAGACTTTCGAGATTGACGGCATCAAAATTGAGTGCTTTCTCGTCCCCGGCCATACATGGGGGCATATGGTCTATCTCATTGACGACAAATATCTCTTCACCGGCGATACTATCTGGTTCGGCGCGGACGGCGGCTACAGTTTCATTTCCTCTCTGGCAGAGGACAACAAACTGGCGGTGAAGTCGCTGGCGGCGCTGGAGCAGAAGCTGCAAAGCCGCGGATTGCGCCCGCTGTTTCTCACCGGTCACACCGGCTGGACGGACAACTTCGAGTTCGCCTTTGCCCATAAGGACAAGCTTTGCTCACCGTTCAAAAAGCGGGTTCCCGACCCCACCGCGCCTTATGACGCTTATGATGAATCAGACGATACGGAGGAAGTGGCGAGGGCCGGGTATCTTCAGGCTGTGGGGCGATAAAGGAGGATGACTGTGCGCTATAAAATTGAAAAGAACACGGTGCAGGAGACGCTGATCATTCCGCTGTACGCACGGAAAATGTGCTCCGAGCTGTACCCCAATTTGTACCGGGATGAGGCGGCGCGGCGGCTGGTAAACGCGGTCGACTATGATTTTTCCGCCTTGGAGAAAAAATCCCGCAATTTGATGCAGCGCTTCGGCTTCCTTGAGGTCGCCATGCGGCAGAACGACCTTGCCTACGAGGTGCGGGATTATCTGAAAACGCACCCCACGGCAGCAGTGGTAAACCTCGGCTGTGGGCTGGACTGCACCGGCCGCGCCTGCGACAACGGACACTGCAAAATCTACAATCTGGACTTTCCGGATGTCATCGCGGTGCGGAATCAGCTGCTTCCCGCCGGAGAGCGGGAAACGAACATTCCCTGCGACCTGAACGACACAGCGTGGCTTGACAAAATCGACGCCTCCGGCGGCGCGGTGTTCTTTGCGTCCGGCGTGTTCTACTATTTCCTGAAAGAACAGGTGAGGATACTGGTACGGGCCATGGCAGACGCCTTTCAAGGCGGCGTACTTGTGTTTGACGCCGCCAACGAAAAGGCGGTGAAACTGATGCTGAAAACATGGCTGAAGGATGCCGAGATCAAGGATGTGGGCGCATACTTTGCCGTTTCGGACGCGAAAAGCGAGATCGGCGCGTGGGACAGCAGTTTGCGGGTCTCCAGCCGGGGCTATATGCTGGGCTACAACGATCTGAAAGACCCGTCAGTCAGCGGCTTTTTCCGCTTTCTTGCCCAAGTCGGCGACGGGATGATGAACATGCAGATCATAAAGATCGGATTTGGAGGGAAACAATGAAGCACCTGCACTTTGATGTGGGAACCGCCGGCTTTTACGGCGCGTACTGGGCGTGTGCCGGCGGATCGGACTGCGCGGTCGTTGCGATGATTGGTGACGATCCGGAGGATCGGCTTGCGCGCTCGGCAGTGAAATGGCTTTGCGGGTACGGTGTAAACGTGCTCACAATGTCGCCCGCGAAAAAAGATTACGGACATCATAATTACCCGCTTGAGCGTGTGGAGACGGCAATTTCATGGCTGAAAGCTAACGGTAACAGAAAGATCGGCATTGCCGGTGCATCGACCACCGGAACGCTTGCGCTGACAGCGGCTGCCATGTTCCCGGATATCACCCTGACCATTGCCATGACACCCAGCGACTTTGTGTGGCAGGGCTTTCTGCAGGGCAAAAGGGACGGCTGCAAGGAGTGGCCGGTCGAGGACGAGTCGCTGTTCTCCTACCGGGGCAAGCCGCTGCCCTATATGCCGTTTTGCTATCAGCATCCCGATTATTGGCACTGCGTCGCCGCCGAGAGCAAGCGCACCGGCGATATGGTCAACTCCCGCAAGCTGTTTGACGATTCCGAGACAGCTCATCCGATCGAGCCGGAGGAATATATTCCCGTTGAAAACATCCGGGGAAAGCTGCTGCTGATCGGCGCGGAGGACGATGCGCTGTGGGACACCGCAAAGTATATCCGCCGGATGGAAAAGCGCCTTGCCGAAAAACCGCATGAATGCGAGATTGAGACGATGGTTTATGCCCACGGCACCCACTTCGTTTTCCCGGAGGGAATGCTGAAAATCATGCTGCCGATTGGCTCCGGTCTATTTGTGAAGTTTGCGTTTCAGGCAGCAAAAAAATATCCGAAGGAATGCCGCCAGACCCGGATAGACATCGAGAAACGGATGTGCCGGGTGTTAGCGGAATGGAAAGGAGCAAAGTGAGATGCGTTGGACGGGAATGCCCATGGCCATGTGGGTGCTGTTTGCTGGCTCCTTTCAAAAGCAGCTGACGGCGGTACTGGGCTATGACCCGGACACCGCACGTAAGATCACGGAAAAGGCCAAGCCGAAGTACCGTGAGATCATCGCAAAGCTGCCCGAATTTGAAAAAGGTGATCGGTTCAGCATGAACATCATTGGCTGCGCCATGTTGGGGGCGTTCGTCCTCTGTATGCCGAAGCGGCCGGATACGGAGGTGCTGACGGTATACTATGAGAATGCCCAGATGACGCCGCTGATGAAGTGGTTCTGCCGCAAGAGCGGAAAAAGCAAGTTTATCGCAAAGGACATTGCCGCCATGAAAGCCACCGCCGCCCGGAAGGCGGCTGACCGCAACCCCTACTCGTGGAACATGGACTTTTACGAGTATCCCGACGGCAGCGGTTATGAGGGACGCTTTACCAAATGCGGCATCTGTGTGCTGATGGAAGAGCTGGGGCTTTTTGACCTGACCCCCGCCATGTGCCATCTGGACTACGCCATGAGCGACGCCGACGGCGTGACGAATTTTGTGCGGCAGTACACGCTGGCCTCCGGCGGCCCTTACTGCGACTGCGGGTATAAGAAGAAACGGCTGCAAGAGGACAGAGCATGAAATACTTTGAGTTCGGGCAGGAGCATCCGGAGCTGATGGTCATGCTTCATGGCGGCGGGGTGTGCTATCGCGGCGCACTGCCGGTGGCAGAGGAGATGGCGAAAACCTACCATGTGGTGCTGGTGGCCTACGACGGCTTCAATCCCGATGAGCCGGAGACGCAGTTCCGGTCCGTGCCGGATGAGGCAAGGCGGCTGGGCGATTATATCGTGGAGCGCTACGGCGGGAAGATTGACATTCTCTACGGCGTGTCCTACGGAACATTCGTCCTCATGGACGTGCTGGCCGATAAGCGGCTGACCATCACGACTACCATTGCTAACGGTATGCCCACCATGGACTACGCCGACATCAAAAGCCCGGTTTTGCAGAACCTCTACATATTCTTCCTGACCGGCTTTTCCTATTGGCTCATCGGGAAGGCAGGCCCCATCCGGAAGAAGCTCGTCTGCAAGATGATGGGCCGCACGGAGGAATCCTTCGACCGCATCGTCTACAAAGACGCCACCTGGCAGAGCTGGGTCAATCAGGACAAGTACATGATCGGGCGGCACCGGAATTTTGATCTTTTCAAGCGCACGGACATGTACATCTGGCACGGCATTGCAAGCTCGACGGAAAAGAAGCTGGCGAAACATGTCAGAGCGTGGCAGGACAAGGGCTATGCCTTTACCTACAAGGTTTTTCCCAATATGGGTCACGGCACACTGGCGGGCGAACACCCGCGGGAGTTTTCAAAAGAGGTGCAGGCGGCGCACCAGTGCAGCCTGCAAAAGGAGAAGCGATGAGAGACAACAAACTGCAATTCAATCGCAGCTGCCATGTGCTGTATTCCAAAGCCTGCAAAAAGCAGATTCAATCGAAGATTGCCCTGCATTATCCGGAAGCGCAGCGCGAGGCCGTCTGGGAGCGGGTGCAGCGGCAGTATGTGGAATTTCTCTCGGACTGGCGGACGGACTTGGGCGGGAAGAAAAACTTTCACAACGGCGCGGGCGGCACTTACGACTGCATCGCTATCATGAGCTATTATGCCGTGTGCCGGGATGTTGTCTCCTTCCGGGAGATCGAAGAGATCGAGGAAAACCTGATTCTGCCTACCTTCCGCAAGCTCTCCCGATTTGTGGACTGCCACAAACCGTTTTTTAAGAGGCTGATGTATTGGGCCTTTCAGAACGCCGAAAAGCAGTGCGCCAAGTGGCACGATTACGAGATGCACGTTGCGCCCTATGACAAAGATAAACCTATCTATTATGAGTTCACCGCCTGCCCGGCGGCGGAGTTTGCCATCAAGCACGGTCTGACGGACATCATGCCCGCCCTGTGCAATGTGGACTTTGCGTCCATGGAGTTGCTTCACGCAAGGCTTGTCCGGAAAACCACCTGCGTGGACGGCTGCAGGTGCGACTATACCATCTGCGGCGACAAAGACCCGTACTTAAACGACCATCCCGAATACCGCGATGCGGCAGGGTATCGCAGAAACCGATAAGGAAAAGGAGAAAGTGGCCATGAAGTTTTTGGTATTCGGCGCCGGCGTTCTGGGGTGTAATCTGGCGAACAATCTGTTCCGCGCAGGAAAGGATGTCACGCTGCTGGCAAGAGGCCCATGGGCAGATGAGATTCGGCGAAACGGGCTGCGGATCAAAAATACACTTTCCCGCCGCACGGCAGTCAGCCCCATTCCGGTGGCAGCGGAGCTTTTGCCGGGAGACGACTATGATGTAATTTTTGTGGCTGTGCGGTACACGCAGATCGAAACAATTCTCGAAACTCTGCGGGCAAGCCTGGCGAAAACGATGATCTTTGTGGGCAACAATGTGCGCGCCTCGGAAACGGCAGCGCTTTTGCTGGAGAAGAACGTGCTGTTTGCCTTTACCAGCGCCGCCGGACACAGAGAAAGCAATTATGTGGCCTCGGTAGACCTTCGCAAGACTACCATCGGGCCGCTGCGGAATGCGCCGTCGCAGGAAGCGCTGGTTCAGGAAATCTTTGCAGGCACGAAGTATAAGGTCACCTACGAGCCGAACATGGAGGACTATCTCCTGTGCCACGCTGCGTTTGTGCTCCCGGCGGTTTTTGCCTGCTACAAGACCGACGGCGACCTGAAAAAGCTGAAAAGGGACAACGCTTATCTGAATCGCCTGATCGATGCGAATATCGAGGGTTACCGGGCAATCCGAAACGCCGGTCACGAGATTCTGCCGGATGCAGACAAGGAATTTGAGGATGCAGCATACCGCAAGACCTGCTTTCGCTTTTTTAAGCTCATGTGTGCAACGGCTTTAGGGAAAATCTGTGCGTCCGACCATGCCATGAACGCGGTGGACGAAATGAGCGCACTGAATCGGGACATGAAAGCATTTTTTGACGTGACCGGCGCAAAGTATCCGGTCTGGAAAACGCTGGAAGCAGAATGTGGGAGCTATCTGCGGTAAAAAAGCGACCGGCTGGTCAGAGCTGCGCTCCCTGCGGGGTTCGTTGCTTAAATTTGTGCGGTCGAGGAGCAGGGCAACAAATGCAGATTGCAGAGATTTGATTGAATAAACAATATGATTGACATCTTTTTTCATGACAAAACGGGTGTGGTTTCCGGCTTCCCCGGACAAATAGATGGTTTTGAACATGCGGATGGTAACGGAGAAATCCACTACTACCGGCTGTTTGACGGCGTGGGAATCATGCTGCTGCGGCTGGAAATGGAGGCGTATACAGAAATTCGGACACAGATCGGGAGGCTGGAAGTCAATTTCTGCGTGAACGGACGGTTTGAAACCAGCTTTTCCATGCGGGATCGTGTTCTTCTGAAGCCGGGCGACATGGCGGTCAGTTGCTACGATGGCTTTCACGGAAGCAGTTCGGCGTCCTGCTTTCCGCTGAGCTACTACGAGGGAATCTGTCTGGAGATCGAACCGGCCGCCGCGGGAAATTGGATAAAGCAGAACGCACCTGCGTTTTCAGTGGTTTTTGCCGCATGGAAGCAAAATCTTCTGGGCTGTAAATGGTATATGGTCGGCGCTGCGGGGCCGCGCTGTGAGCATGTATTCCGGGAGCTTTACGAAAGTGCGTTCTATGAAGATCCCGGCTTTTTGCAGCTCAAGACGCTGGAACTTCTGATGCTGCTTGGGCGTATTCCACAGGAGAATACGGCGGGGTTATATTGCTCGTCCGAGCAGACGGTTCTTGCGCACCATCTCCGGGATCACTTGCTGACAAACCGGGAGGGATACATATCCCTCGCCAGCCTTGCGGCGGAGCATGAGATATCGGTATCGCATCTGCAAAAGCTCTTCAAGCAGGTCTATGGCGTGCCGATCTACCGATATATCAAGGAATACCGCCTGGAGCAGGCGGCAGTGGAGCTGGTTCGCAGCGGGAAGTCTGTTACGGAGATCGCGCAGCAAGCAGGCTATGACAACGCCAGCAAATTTTCAGAGAGCTTCAAAAAGCGGTACGGCAAGACACCGTCCCGCTATCGTGCCGATAAAAAGAATGCGGTAAAACGGAGCATCAAAAACAAAACGGAGTAGTTTAAAAACGCAAAGCGTGTTAGAATACCCGGCGGTTAGAGGAAGCTAACCAAAGAGTTTTAGGAGGTACTGTATGAAAAAGAAATTTGCTGCTTTTGTGCTTTGCGTGATCTGCCTGCTGTCGGCTGCCGGCTGCGGCCAGGCGAAAACGGATGAACAGACGCCGCCGACTGACCAGAGCGCGGTGACCGACGATTATCTGACCACCATCAGCGGCACGTATGTGGAGCTGTTCCCGGAGCTGTCAAAATCCGAGTATCGGAATATCTGGATCGATGCCACCACGCCGCTGGCAGGCGCGGAGAACGCGGAGACTGCCACGGATATGCTGCTGGGAATGTGCATGGCGGAGCCTTACGGCCCGGAGGCGGCGGAAAAATACGCGGCAGACCCGGACAGCATGGCGTTTAACTGCTATTTTCTGGGCGGCGTGGACAAGTTTGTGATGGACGGTCACACGATCACCGGTCTGGACGCGCAGGGACAGGAGGTTTTCTCCCACACCTATAAGTTGCTGGATGAGGAGAACGAAAACGGCTTCATCTTCTATCAGAGCGAGGATGAAAATTCCGGCCAGTTTACCTATTTTGCCTTCTCGCCCGACACCATGGAAACCACCTATCATCTGGAGTTTCGCTATGCGGAGGATCTGAGTGATCTTCAAAGCTGGTTCGAGGGCAATTATGCCTATTGGAATGCCGCCGCGATTGCGGAGGATTACGATCAGGCAACCATGGAAAATGTCATTGAGCTTTTTACCACGGAAAATTTATCTGCGGCAGAATAAACGGTGCCTGCGCACCCGCTTGATTCAGACGGGTGCGCAGGCGCGCTTATCGGTAAGGATGTGATTTTATTGAAAAAACAATCTGACTTTTCCCGCCTGATGGGCTATGCGGGCAGGTATCGGGTTTTTACCTATGCCTCCTGGGTGCTTTCCGCCATCAGCGCGCTGACGGCGCTGGTGCCGTTCCTCTATATCTGGATGATTCTGCGGGATGTACTGGCCGCTGCGCCGGATTATGCGCAGGCGGTGAACATTCCTCATTACGGCTGGATGGCAGTGCTATTCGCGGTGCTGTCTTACCTTATTTATATTGCAGCGCTGATGTGCTCCCATCTGTCGGCGTTTCGGGTGGCGACCAATCTGCGGCTGGCAGTGTCGGAGCATCTGGCACTGCTGCCGCTGGGCTTTGCCGAGAACTTCGGCAGCGGTAAGCTGCGCAAGATTATCCACGAGAGCACCGGAGCCGCCGAGACCTATCTTGCCCACCAGCTGCCCGACCAGTACAACGCCATCGCCACCCCGGTGGGGCTGCTGGTGCTGCTGTTGGCGTTCGACTGGAGGCTGGGGCTGCTGAGCCTTGCGCCGGTAGTGCTGGCTTTCCTCATTATGGCGACCATGACCGGCAAGCGGATGGTCGAAAAAATGCGGCAGTACGGCAATGCCTTGGAGGCCATGTCCAACGAGGCAGTGGAATACGTCCGGGGCATTCCGGTGGTCAAAACCTTCGGGCAGAGTGTGTTTTCCTTCAAAAAATTCAAGACCGCCATTGATGAGTACGAAAAGTGGGTCGTCTCCTACACCAAAGACCTGCGCCTGCCCATGATGTTCTACACCGCCGCCGTCAACGGCGTGTTCGCCTTTCTGATTGCAGGCGGGCTGCTGTTCACGATACACGGCGTGACCCCGGTATTTCTGCTGAACCCGTTGTTCTATATTATCATCACGCCGGTGATCTCCCTGACTTTGACCCGCATGATGTACATGAGCGAGAGCAAGATGGTGGTAGCGGATGCGCTGGCACGCATCGACTCGGTGCTGGAGGCAGCACCCATGCAGGTTCAGGCTGTTCCGCAGCACCCGCAGGATGCTTCTGTCGCGCTGCAGAATGTGCATTTCAGCTATGACGGCAAGACGGATGTTATCAGGGGCGTTTCGCTGGAGATTCAGCCGGGACAGACTGTGGCTTTTGTAGGTCCCTCCGGCGGCGGAAAATCTACGCTGGCAAACCTTGTCTGCCGGTTCTTTGATGTGCAGAGCGGCAGCGTCCGAGTAGGCGGAGCGGAAGTGCGGGCAATCCCCAAGGAAGAGCTGATGGATACTATCTCCTTTGTGTTCCAGAACAGCCGCCTGCTCAAGGGCAGCATTCTGGATAATGTCCGTCTGGGCAGACCGCAGGCCACCGAAGCCGAGGTGCTGGCAGCACTGAAAGCTGCACAGTGCATGGATATCGTGGAGAAGTTCCCGGCGGGCATCCATACCGTTATCGGCACCAAGGGCGTGTATCTGTCCGGCGGCGAGCAGCAGCGCATTGCCATTGCCCGCGCCATGCTGAAAAATGCGCCCATCCTGATTCTGGACGAGGCCACCGCTTTTGCCGACCCGGACAATGAAGCTAAGGTGCAGGCAGCCTTTGCCCGGCTTGCCAAGGGCAAAACCGTGCTGATGATCGCACACCGCCTGTCCACCGTAGCCAACGCCGACTGCATCTATGTATGCCGGAAACAGCGGCAACGCGCTCTACTGCCCGACGGGCTATCTGGAGCTGCTCAGATTACAGGATCGCTTCGTCTATCTGCCCGAAATGCCGTACCGAGAGGTCGATCTCGATAAGGCCGCGCGGAACGTACTGACACAGGAACAGTTTGAGCAGGCCGGCGGCGAAGGTACGGTCGCGAGCTGGTGCAATACTGTGACGGTCGAAAATGTTCATCCCAACACGACGGTCTCGTTCCGGATGAACAATCTTTCCGGAAGCGCCGCTGATTTGAAGCTCTATGCCTACGGTGCAGACGGAAAGCTGGCGGAGGTCAGCAAAGAGCTGTGGACGATCACGGATGAAGCCGGGACTGGCGTGGATACCCTGGCCGACGGCACACTGTATGAGCTGCGTGTGAGCGTCGCGGACGGCGGCGCGTTCGACCTGAGCGAGGCGGAAAAGGAGATCAAAATTTCCGTTGTACTTGCAAAGTAAGACTCAAGGAAGGCTGTCAAAAAACTACAAAATCACCCCCGCTTCTGATATTCTGATATAATGAAAGAAACGGGGGTGTGCGCCGGTTCGGTGGCAAGCATATAGCCGGTGGGAATCCGGCCTGGTAAGGCTTGGCAAGCCACCAGTATCGAGTCCTTGGAGCGTCAAAGGCCAACAATGACGTTTAAGCGTAGGACAGAGAGCAGGAAGGCCGTAATGCGAAAGCGTGAAGTGATAGAGCTCCGTCATAGAATCAATTGTGTGGGATGGCCATGTGCCTCCGCGGTCATCAACAAGGAACGGTCGCTAACTGCAAGACCGGGAAAACACGCCGGAGTCCAAGAGCACGGCACACCTGACATTGTTATGTTTGTCATACCCGGGAGGCCTGAGTGGCTCCGCAGGAAAAAGAACTGCGGTAGGGAGTATCGGCCAAGCGCCTCGCCCCTTGTCCCATGCACGCACCAACAATACCGGCGCACCATGAGGGTAACAGTTTCGATCTCCTTTTCCTTGTTCAAGCTCCAAATTCCTTTCTGTTTTATACACAGTTAGTCTCCTCTAACTGCCTGATGGAAGAAAAGGCAGGCCACCTGTATGCAGTCTGCCTTTTGTCTGATGCGAAAGCCCGCAGACGCGCGGGGCTTATAGCACCAGCGAGGGTGCGGTGTAGACCCGTGCCTTCAACTCGCTGTTGAGCATATACAGTCCCTTGCTGTCACCGCCGAACAGCTCCATCTTGGTGATGAGGTCGGCGGCGTTCTTCTCTTCCTCGCCCTGTTCCTTGATGAACCAGTCCAGCATCTGCATGGCGCGGAAGTCCCTGACCTCGTATGCGGCGGCGTAGATGGCATCGATGCTGGCGGTGACCAGCTTCTCATGCTCCAGTGCCTTTTTCAGCGGGGTCATGTGGTCGCCTCGCTCCCACTCCGGCTTTGCGATAGCCTCAAAGGTGACGCCCTCGCCGTTATTCTGCAAATACTGATAAAACAGCATGGCGTGATCCCGTTCCTCCTGCGCCTGTACCCGGTACCAGTTCTCAAAGCCGTCCAGTCCGACGGCGGCGTAGTAGTTGGCAAAGTCCAGATACAGATAGGCGGAGTAGAACTCCTTATTGATCTGCTCGTTGATCAGCTTAGATACCTTAGCGTTCATGATACTTCTCCTCCATAAGATTGTCTTTTTCCTGCTCCCGGCAGGCAGGGCAGATATACC
>NZ_JAJEPW010000037.1:0-29017 GCF_020687045.1 Brotocaccenecus cirricatena | reverse complement strand
CGCCGCCCGGATGGGCGGCCTCTTCTGCGTTTGCGCTGGGGGAAAAGGGTGTTATGACTGCTTCACGGAGGGCTTCAGCTTCTCCGCGATGACGCACAGAAGGATGGTCAGGACCATGTCCGGCAGGGTATAGCCCACGGGGGTGTCCACGCCCATCAGCAGGCGATAGGCCACGAAGCCGATCAGCCAGATCACCAGGTTCCGGGCGTCGGCGGCCACGGCGAAGCGGTCCCGGCGCAGAAGGAAGTGGTCGGCGATCTGGACGGCGATCATGGGGGCGAACACGGAGCCAATCAGGTACAGGAAGTTGGTGATATCGTCCATGGGGAACAGGATGGCCCCGGCCACGCCCACCAGGGTGGTGACGATGGCCACGGTTTTGCCGCTGAGCTTCCCGGACAGGGACTCGGCGGAGATGCCGGCGGACCAGGCGTCCAGGAAGGTGGTGGTGACGGTGGAGAACACCAGGATCACCAGGGCGGCGATGCCCAGACCGGCCTTCACCATGATGACGGCGATGTCATACTCGCCGGTGAAGATGGCCGCGCCCATGCCGATGACGTACATCCAGCAGGACACCAGGCCATAGGTGACCACGCTGGCCACGGTGGCCCGGACGGGCTTCTGGGCCTGGCGGGTATAGTCGCTGATCAGGGGCAGCCAGGACAGGGGCATGGCCACCGCCAGCTCCACCGCCGCGCCGAAGGTCAGGCCCTCGCCGCTGGGGGCGGCCATGGCGCTGCCGGAGAAGAAGATCACCTTGCACAGCACCAGGGTCAGCACAAACAGGGCGGCCATGGTGATCTTGTTGATCCAGCCCAGGTCGGTGACGCCCACCACGATCCACAGGATGATGAGCCCGCCGATGACCAGGCACCACACCCAGCGGCCAACATCGAAAATGCCGCCGATGGCCAGGGCGCCGTCATAGATCATGATGGCGGTCCAGCCCACCAATTGCAGCACGTTCAGCAGGGCGAACAGCAGGCCGCCCTTCTGGCCGAAGCTCATTTTCACGGTCTCCATGGCGCTGCGGCCGGTGCGGCCGCCGATGAGGCCCGCCAGCAGCATCATGCCGCAGCCGATGACGTGGCCGATGAGGATGGCCAGCAGGCCCTTGCCCATGCCCAGAGGGGCGAAGGCCGTGCCGGTGAGGATCTCCGCCAGGGATACGCCTGCCCCGAACCAGATCAGGGCGTTCTGAAAGGTGGAGGTCTTTTTCATTCCGCAAAGCCTCCCTTCAGGTCAAACATGTGGTTCATGGGGCCGGAGCCGCGGCCCAGGTCCAGCATGGCGGCCAGCGCCCCGGAGATATAGGCTTTGGCCCGCTCCACGGACCGGTCCAGGTCATAGCCCTTGGCCAGGTTGGCGGCGATGGCGCTGGACAGGGTGCAGCCGGTGCCGTGGGTGTTGGGGTTGGGGATGCGCCGGCCCCGGAACCACTTGCCGCTGCCGTCCCGCCACAGTAGGTCGTCGGCGTCGTTGATCTGGTGGCCGCCCTTGCACAGCACGGCGCAGCCATACCGCTGGCTGATGGTCCGGGCGGCGGCCTCCATGCCGGCGGCGTCGGTGATGGTGAGGCCGGAGAGGATCTCCGCCTCGGGAATGTTGGGCGTCAGGACCGTGGCCAGAGGCAGCAGCTGAGAGGTCAGGGCCTGGATGGCGTCGTCCCGCAGGAGCTTTGCGCCGGAGGTGGCCACCATGACGGGGTCCACCACCACCCGCTCCGCGCCGTACTGCCGGAGCTTTTCCGCGATGACGGCAATCAGCTCCGCAGAGGAGACCATGCCGATCTTCACCGCGTCGGGGACGATATCCGTGAATACGGCGTCCAGCTGCTCCGCCAGGAAATGGGGGGTGGACTCCAGAATATCCGTGACGCCGGTGGTGTTCTGGGCCGTCAGGGCCGTGACCGCGCAGGTGGCGAATACGCCGTTGGCGGTCATGGTTTTGATATCGGCCTGAATCCCGGCGCCTCCGCTGGAATCGCTTCCGGCAATGGTCAATGCTGTTTTCATGCTCATTTCTCCTTTCGATGTTAACACAGCACAGTTTTATAACGCGATGCAAGGTGGTGCCCCCAATGCACCGCGAAGGAACACATTTTGATTCAGTTTTCGTTATTCAGCCGCTCCCAATGGGCGGGGAGCCGGGCCAGGGAGGTGAGATATACCTCCGCCGCATTCCGCAGGCCCTGCTGATCCGCCTCGCCGTTGGCATCGAAAATGCCCACGGTGCGATAGCCCGCTGCGGCGGCGGTTTGCAGGGCATAGAGGGAGTCCTCCGCCACCAGGCACTGCCGGGGCGGCACGCCCTGGGCCGCCAGGTGATAGATATCCGGCCGGTGCTTGCTGACGCCCAGCTCGCCGGTGGTGTAAATGGCCCGGAAATACGGCAGAAGGCCCAGCCGCTCCAGAGCCCGGGTCACATGGGTCCGGGGACTGGAGGTGGCGGCGGTGACGGTTACGCCCCGGTCCCGCAGAAAGGCCAGAGCCGTCCGGGCTCCGTCCTTTTCCGGGACCTCGTTATAGTAAAAGTCCCGCAGCATGGCGGAGAGGTCTGCCAGCACGTCCTCTTCCGGCGGCAGGGGATAGTGGGTCCGGAGATAGTCCGCCCCCTGCTCCATGCTCATGGAGAACAGAAGCTCCCCCAGGCCCGGCTCCGGCGTCAGCCCCCGGTGCAGCAGATACCGGGCTCCCAGGTCCCTCCAGATGGACATGGAGTCCAGCACCACGCCGTCCAGGTCGAATATGGCGGCGCGGATCATGAGCGCAGCATCTCCTCCGTGGCGGCCTTCAGGTCAAGGCTCGCCCGGCGGATGTCCGCCGCGCCGTAGATAGCGCTGATAACGGCGATGCCGCAGATGCCGCTGCCGGAAAGCTGAGACACATTGCCGAGGCTGATGCCGCCGATGGCCACCACGGGAATGGACACGGCCCGGCAGATGGCCTGCAGGGTGTCGTAGGACACGTCGTCGGCGTCGTCTTTGGAGCCGGTGGGGAACACCGCCCCCACCCCCAGATAGTCGGCCCCGTGCTTTTCCGCCAGCAGGGCCTGCTCCACCGTCTGGGCGGATACGCCGATGATCTTGTCCGGCCCCAGCTTCCGCCGGACGTCCAGGGCCTCCATGTCGCTCTGGCCCACGTGGACGCCGTCGGCGTCCATGGCCAGGGCGATGTCCACGTTGTCATTGACGATGAAGGGAACGTGATAATCCCGGCACAGGGCCTGAAGCTCCCGGGCCTCCGCCAGGAAGGCGGGCTCCGCCAGGGACTTTTCCCGCAGCTGCAGCATGGTGACGCCGCCCCGGAGGCTCTCCTCCACCACGTCCCGGAGGCTGCGGCCATTGAGCCAGTGGCGGTCCGTTACGGCGTACAGCAGCAGGTCCTGCTCAGCGCACTTCATACTTGGCCCCCTTGTCCAGCGCGGCGCCGTCCATGTTGTAGATGGCGTCGATGATGCGGTTGCGGTAGGTGGAGTTGCCGTCCCCCGGGGCCATGCGGCTCCAGCCGGTCTCACCGGCCAGACCCATGGCGCACACGGCAGCGGCGGCGGCTTCCAGACGCCGGTCGGGGTTGGCCACCACAAAGGCGGTCATCATGCCGGACAGCTGGCAGCCGGTGCCGGTGATTTTACCCATCTCCGGCCGGCCGTTGCGGATGACAAAGCAGCGCTGGCCGTCGCTGACCAGGTCGATGGCCCCGGTGACGGCCACGATGGCATGGCTGCGCTGGGCGAAGTCCTTGACAAAGGCCACGGCGGAATCCAGATTCTCGTCGGATACGGCGTCGGACACGTCGGCGTCCACGCCACGGGTTTTGCCGCTGCCCAGGGCCAGGGTCTTGATTTCGGAGATGTTGCCCCGGATCACGGTGAAGGGCAGCTGCTCCATCAGGTCCACGGCGGTGTTGGTGCGCAGGGCGGAGGCGCCGGCCCCAACAGGGTCCAGCAGCAGCACATGGTGCAGCTGCGCCGCCTTCTTCCCGGCCCGGTGCATCCCCTGGATGCTCCGCTGGTTCAGGGTGCCGATGTTGATGTTCAGACCGCCGCAGATGGAGGTGATGTCCTCCACGTCCTCCGGCTCGTCGGACATAATGGGACTGCCGCCGCAGGCCAGCAGAATGTTGGCCACGTCGTTGACGGTGACATAATTGGTGATGTTGTGGACCAGCGGCACGGTTTTGCGCACGTTGTCCAGGCAGATTCCCAGCATAGAAATACACTCCTTACAGCAAAAAATGCGGACATGCCAAAAAAGGCATATCCGCATGGCTTGGAGCGTGTGCGTCGGTATGTCCCTACGTTGGCATTATCCAAATCAGGTTGAAGGGTCTGGGCGATGACAGCCCACTCTCAGCCCGCTGCGGCGAGCTCCCCTGTTGACGTAGGGTATGATAACACCAATTTTCGGGTTTTGCAAGGGGAAATTTGGAATTTTATAGCGGGAGATGGCGAACGGAGTAGTCCAGGATGATTTTTTTGCAGCGAGGGCAGTTGAATGCTTCCGCAGCTGCGCCGCCGAAAACGGACGAACCGGAATCCGCCAGCGTGATGGCATCCTTCTTCAGCCCGGCCAGCGCAGCCACAGCACCGGCTTCCCGGGACCAGTATACGCCGTCCCGGCTCTGGATGACGCCCGGGGTCATTTCTTCCCCGCAGAAGGGACATTTCATCGGCATAGAGACACCTCCATAATCATCAGATTGGCGAGATTGTAGCATAAAACCGGGGAAAAAGCAAGAAAGGCTTCCTTTTTGAAGCAATCTGTGATATACTGGGCGAAAAATACCCGAAAAGGGAGGGATGCGGGATGAAAATCGGAACGGTGGAGGTGCCCTCGCAGCTGGTGCTGGCCCCCATGGCGGGGGTGACGGACCTGGCCTTCCGGCTGATCTGCCGGGAGCTGGGGGCGGGCCTGACGGTCACGGAGATGGTCAGCGCCAAGGCCCTGTGCTATCAGGACAAAAAGAGCCGGGGCCTGCTGAAGCTGTCCCCCGGGGAGCACCCGGCCAGCGCCCAGATTTTCGGCAGCGACCCCGTGTGCATGGCGGAGGCGGCGTGTATCGCGGCGGAGATCTCCGGGGCGGACCTGATCGACATCAACATGGGCTGCCCGGTGGGGAAGATCGTCTCCAACGGCGACGGCAGCGCCCTGATGCGGGACCCGGAGAAGGCCGCCCGGATCGCCCAGGCGGTGGTGGAGGCCTCGCCGGTGCCGGTGACGGTGAAAATGCGCCGGGGCTGGGACAAGGGCAGCATCAACGCCGTGGAGCTTTCGCAGATGCTGGAGCAGGCGGGGGTGTCGGCCCTGGCGGTCCATGGCCGCACCCGGGCCCAGATGTACGCCGGGCAGGCGGACTGGGTCACCATCCGCCAGGTGAAGGCGGCGGTGTCCATTCCGGTGATGGCCAACGGCGACGTGTTTTCGGCGGAGGACGCCGTGAAGATCCTGCACTTCACCGGGGCCGACGCCGTGATGATCGGCCGGGGCTGTCTGGGCAATCCCTGGCTGTTTCAGCAGGCCCAGGCGGCGCTGGAGGGGCAGCCCATCCCGCCGCTGCCGCCCCTGGCCCAGCGGTGCGACACCGCCGTGCGGCAGATCGAGCTGGCGGCCCGGGACAAGGGGGAGCACATCGCCATTCTGGAGGCCCGGAAGCAGTACGCCTGGTATCTCAAGGGCGTGCCCCACGCGGGATATTACAAGGAGCAGATCGTGCGCATGAACACGCTGGAGGATATGTACCGGATTACGGAGGGCATCCGCCGGGACCTGATATAAGGCGGGCCCAAGGAGGAAAAGGAGGAATTCTATGCACAAGAGAAAGCAATGGATCGTGGCGGCGGGGTTGGCCCTGTGCGGGCTGCTGCTGGCTGCGCTGACCCTGGGACGGCCCCGGGATGTTCCCGAGACAAGCCGGGACAGCGCGCCCTGGCCGGTGGTGCGGGTGGTCCCCGCCTGGAACGGCCTCCAGGCGGAAAGAAACGTGTACTGACCCGGCTGGGAGAGAATGCAATTTACTTAAAATCGTGCATAAAATTAGCTAAATGCAAAAAAAACGGCCACCTCAATTGACAAAACCGCTGCGGGTATGGTATGCTGAAAACAGCATACCATACGAAGTAAACCACAGGGAACAGGAAAGGAGAACCAGACGATGAAACGCAGGATTTTCACTTTTCTGCTGGCGGCGGCGCTGGTGCTGCTGACCGCCTGCTCTGGCCGGGGGACAGAGCCTCCCGTCCGCATCGGGGAGGCCATTGGCGAGGCGTCCCTGCTCAGGTCCTATTCCGCTGCGGAGGCTTTTCAGGAGGCCGACGCCGTGGCGCTGGTCCGGGTGGGCGACTGGCTGGGAGAACAGGATGGGGGATTTCCCATCACCTTCTACAAGGCCGCCGTGGTGAAATCCTACAAGGGCGATCTGCCCCGGGAGTTTACCTTGATGCAGAACGGCGGGTCCGCAGGGACCTATGAGGACTATCCGCTGTATACCTGCGGCAATGAGCTGCTGGTGTTTCTGCGGAAGGCCGACGCCGACTATCCCGACGCCTATCAGAGCGTGGGCAGCTTTTCCACCGTGCTGTATGCCGCCGACGCGGTGGACGGCACCCGGTATTATCTGGACCGGTTCGGCCTGATGAGCATGCGGGAGCAGGAGACCGGGGATTCCGCCTTGGAGCAGCCGTTGTCCCGGATGCCGGAGGACACCGTGAAGGAGCTGCGGGCAGACCTGGAAAAGACAGACGCCCTGCTGGCGGAGAGTCTTTCCTCCGGGGAGCGGAAGAATAGTTCCTTTGAAGCCTATGTCTATACCCAGGACGCCCTGGAGACCCTGTTCGCATCGCTGAACCAGGGGTAAGGCCCCGCCCTGCGGGATATATTGTTGGAGGATCACCGCCAATACACACCAAACGCCAAAATAACACACTCCCGGCCGGTGGTCGGGAGTGTGTTATTTTAACGATGATTTACTTCACGATCAGCGTCTGGCCGTCCATCTCCTGGGGGGCGGCCAGGCCCATCACATCCAGGATGGTGGGGGCAATATCCGCCAGGCGGCCCGGACGCAGCTGGGTGCCTGCGCCGCACAGGATGAAGGGCACCAGGTTGGTGGTGTGGGCGGTCATGGGGCTGCCGTCGGGCTGGAGCATGACCTCGGCGTTGCCGTGGTCAGCGGTGACCATGGCGATGCCGCCCATCTTCAGGGTGGCCTCCACCACCCGGCCCACGCACTCGTCCACCGTCTCCACGGCCTTGACGGCGGCCTGGAGAACGCCGGTGTGGCCCACCATGTCGCAGTTGGCGAAGTTCAGGATGATGACGTCATACGCGCCGGAGTTGATGCGCTCCACGCACTTGTCGCAGACCTCCCGGGCGCTCATCTCGGGCTGGAGGTCGTAGGTGGCCACCTTGGGGGAGGGCACCAGCACCCGGTCCTCGCCGGGGTACTGCTTCTCCACGCCGCCGTTGAAGAAGAAGGTGACGTGGGCGTACTTCTCCGTTTCGGCGATGCGCAGCTGGGTCATGCCCATGGAGCTGAGGTACTCGCCCAGGCCGTTTTTCACCGGGATCCGGGGCCAGGCCACCAGCACGTTGGGCATGGAGGCGTCGTACTCGGTGTTGCAGACGTAGGTGGTGGGGAAATACTCCCGCTGGAAGCCGTCGAAATCCGGGTCCACAATGGCCCGGGTGATCTCCCGGGCCCGGTCGGGGCGGAAGTTGAAGAAGATGATGCTGTCGTTGTCGGAAATGGTGCCCTCCGGGTCGCAGACCACCGGCTCCATAAACTCGTCGGTGACGTCGTTGGCATAGGACTGGGCCACGGCGTCCACGGGGTCGGGATTCTGGATGCCCTCGCCATAGACCATGGCGTCGTAGGCCAGCTGCACCCGCTCCCAGCGGTTGTCCCGGTCCATGGCGTAATACCGGCCCATAACGGTGGCGATTTTGCCCACGCCCAGGGCCCGGCACTTGTCCCGGCAGGCGGAGACGAAGTCCTTACCGCTGGTGGGGGACACGTCCCGGCCGTCCAGGAAGGCGTGGACATACACCCGGGTCAGGCCCTTGTTCTTGGCCATTTGCAGCAGGGCATACAGGTGCTGGATGTGGGAGTGGACGCCGCCGTCGGACAGAAGCCCGTACAGGTGCAGGCTGGAGCCCTTTTCCAGGCAGTCGTCCATGGCCTTGTTGTAGGCAGCGTTTTCAAAGAAGCTGCCGTCGTCGATGGCCCGGGAGATCCGGGGCAGATCCTGGAACACCACCCGGCCGCCGCCGATGTTGGTGTGGCCCACCTCGCTGTTGCCCATCTGCCCGGCGGGCAGACCCACGTCCAGGCCGCTGGCGGACAGGGTGGTGTGGGCATATTCGGCGAAAAGCCGGTCCAGCTGGGGCGTCCGGGCCAGGCTCACGGCATTGCCGGGGCCGGGGCCGGTGAGGCCGAAGCCGTCCATGATGATCAGGGTAGTAGGCGCCTTGTTCATTGCGGAACCTCCTGTCGTTTCGCTTAGTCCTGGTTGGCGGCGTTGATGATCTCCACAAAGTCGGCAGGCTTCAGGGAAGCGCCGCCGATGAGGCCGCCGTCGATATCGGGCTGGGCCAGCAGCTCCGCCGCGTTGCCGGGCTTCATGGAGCCGCCGTACTGAATGGTGATGGAGCGGGCGATGCGGGCCCCGTACAGATGCCGCACGGTGGTGCGGATGGAGGTGCAGACCTCGGCGGCCTGCTCGGCGGTGGCGGTCTTGCCGGTGCCGATGGCCCAGATGGGCTCATAGGCGATGACGCACTTGCGCAGCTTCTCGGCGGGGACGCCGGCCAGGGCGGACTTCACCTGCAGGGCGATGAGCTCCATGGTGATGCCCAGCTCCCGCTGCTCCAGGCTCTCGCCCACGCAGATGATGGGGTGCAGCCCGGCCTCCAGAGCGGCCAGGACCTTCTTGTTGACGGTGAAATCCGTTTCGCCGAAATACTGGCGGCGCTCGGAGTGGCCGATGATGACGTATTTGACGCCCAGGTCCTTGAGCATGTCGGCGGACACCTCGCCGGTGTAGGCGCCGGACTTTTCATAGAACATGTTCTGCGCGCCCACGGAGATGCGCAGGTCCTTGAAGGCCTTCAGGGCGGCGGGGATATTCACGAAGGGGACGCACACCACCACGTCGCACCACTTGGCGCGGGGCATGATGGCCTTGATGTCGTCGGCAAATTTCTTGGTATCGCTGGCGGTCATGTTCATTTTCCAGTTGCCGGCGATGATGGTCTTGCGGTATCTGCGATTCATAGCGATTCTTACTCCTCTTATCTATATTTCAAAAGGGTGAAAAGTTTCCCCTTTGGTGTCATTTATCCAGCAGGCAGGCCACGCCCGGCAGCTCGATGCCCTCCAGGAACTCCAGGGAGGCGCCGCCGCCGGTGGAAATGTGGGTGATCTTATCGGCGAAGCCCATCTGCTCCACGGCTGCGGCGCTGTCGCCGCCGCCCACGATGGTGATGGCCCCGCTGCCGGCCAGGGCCTGGGCCATGGCCCGGGTGCCGGCGGCGAACTTCTCAAACTCGAACACGCCCATGGGGCCGTTCCACACCACGGTGCCTGCGCCCCGGACGGCGGCGCAGAAGGTGCGGATGGTCTCGGGGCCGATGTCCAGGCCCTCCATGTCGTCGGGGATGGCGTCGGTGGGGACCACCAGGCTGTCGGCGTCGGCGGAGAACTCCGCCGCGGCCACGGTGTCGGTGGGCAGCAGCAGCTGCACGCCCCGGTCCTTGGCCTTCTGGATCATCTGAAGGGCATAGTCCAGCTTATCCGGCTCGCACAGGCTCTTGCCGATGGAGCCGCCCTGGGCCCGGGCGAAGGTATAGGCCATGCCGCCGCCGATGATGATGGTGTCGGCCTTTTCCAGCAGGTTGTTGATGACGCCGATCTTGTCGGACACCTTGGCTCCGCCCAGCACCGCCACGAAGGGACGCTTGGGATTCTCCAGAGCGCCGCCCATGATCTCCAGCTCCCGGGCCACCAGCAGGCCGGACACGGCAGGCAGGAAGGCTGCCACACCGGCGGTGGAGGCGTGGGCCCGGTGCACGGTGCCGAAGGCGTCGGAGACGTACAGCTCCGCCATGGAGGCAAGCTCCCGGGCAAACTCCGGGTCGTTCTTCTCCTCCCGGGGGTCAAAGCGCAGATTCTCCAGCAGCATGATCTGGCCGCCCTGCAGGGCCGCCGCCTTGGCCTTGGCGTCCTCGCCCACGATGTCCTGGGCGAAGATGACCTCCTGGCCCAGCAGCTGGCTCAGATGCTCCGCCACCGGGCGGAGGGTCAGGCTGTCCTTCCACTGGCCCTTGGGCTTGCCCAGGTGGGAGCAGGCGATCACCGCCGCCCCACGCTCCAGCAGATACCGGATGGTGGGAAGGCTGGCCACGATGCGCTTGTCGCTGGTGATGGCGTGGGTCTCCTTGTCCTGGGGCACGTTGAAGTCGCAGCGCAGCAGGATCTTCTTGCCTGCCACGTCCACGTCCATGATGGTTTTCTTATTGTAATTCATATCGGTCGCTCCTTTATGAAAATAATACGCGGGATCAATCGGCCATTTCGCCGCAGTGCAGCAGGCCGGGGAAGCCCTGCTGGCGCAGAGCCTCATAGGTCAGCACCGCCACGGAGTTGCTGAGGTTCAGACTCCGGGCCGGGGAGACCATGGGCAGGCGGATGCAGCGGTCATAGTGGGCCAGGCGGAACGCCTCCGGCAGGCCCGCCGTCTCCTTGCCGAAAAACAGCCAGCACCCCTCCCGGAACCGGGCCTGGCAGTAGTCCTGGGGGGCCTTGGTGGTGGCCAGCCACAGGTCCTCCGCCGCCTCCGGGCGCCGCAGGAAGAAATCCTCCAGGCTTTCGTAGTCATACACGGACACCAGGTGCCAGTAGTCCAGTCCGGCCCGCTTCACGGCCCGGTCTGATATGTCGAAGCCCAGAGGGCGGATCAGGTGCAGGTCGCAGCCGGTGGCGGCACAGGTGCGGGCGATATTCCCGCAATTCTGGGGGATTTCCGGCTCAACCAGAACAATATGCACCATTTTCCCGTCCCTCCCTTCGGCCTTTGCCTGACATGACCAGCCTATTGTAATGCAATTCCCTAAAGAATGCAACCGGAAATTGTAAATTTTGGGCATTTTTTCTTAAAACGACAAAAAACCATCTGTGAATTGTATGGGATTTCCGGATTTTGCAGCAGATTTTGCAGACCGGAAAAATTATTGCCAGAAAAAAACGCAAAAATACTGGATTTTCACGCAGAGCATGATATAATGGGATGGATTATAGAAAGGGGGATGGTTCCCGTGAATTGTGAAATTGCGATTTTTGACCTGAAGGGTGCTCTGGCCCCCCAGGATCAGCCGCTGATGCTGCAGCCTGTTCTGTTCTGCCCGGTGCTGACCTGGGCGGCGCAGGAGCTTATGGACTGCGGCGTGCAGCGGTATTTTATTGTCTGCCCGGAGAAGTGGCGTCAGGAGGTCCTGGACGACCTGCCGGGCTGTGATGTGACGTTTTTTGACCATGCAGAGGCGGCCCTTTCCGCCGCCGGCGGGGACGTGGTAATGGTCCCCGGGCCGGTGGTGCCGGTATACGGCCCGGAGGACGGACGCAGCGTGTATGCCGCCGACAGCCAGGTGCTGCTGGCCCGGCTGCGGGCTGGGACCCCTCTGACCGACTGCCCGGCGGAGGCGGCAGGCGTCCGCTCCCTGTGGAGGCCCCAGGCCCTGGCCCCGGCCTTCCGGCCCTTTGACTCGGCGGCGGCGCTGACGGCGGCCATGCCGGACGCCCGGGAGCTGATCCTGCGGCGGCTGGCGGAAAACGGCGTCACCGTGGTGGACCCCGCCGCCACCTATGTGGACCCCCGGTGCTCCGTGGCCCCGGGCGTCACCCTGCTGCCGGGGACCATCCTGCGGGGACACACCGCCGTGGACCGGGACAGCGAGATCGGTCCCAACTCCATGCTCCGGGACTGCCGGATCGGCCAGCGCACCACCGTGAATGCCTCCCAGCTCAATGACAGCACCGTGGGAAGCGACACCACCGTGGGGCCCTTCACCTATGTGCGGCCGGGGTGCACCATCGGCGACCACTGCCGGGTGGGGGACTTTGTGGAGGTGAAGAACTCCGTCATCGGCGACGGCACCAAGATCAGCCACCTGACCTATGTGGGCGACAGCGACGTGGGCCAGCGGGTGAATTTCGGCTGCGGCACCGTCACCACCAACTACGACGGCCACAAAAAGTTCCGCTGCACCATCGGCGACGACGTGTTCCTGGGCTGCAACACCAACCTCATCGCGCCGGTCACCGTGGGGGACCGGGCCTATACCGCCGCCGGGTCCACCGTTACCGACGACGTGCCCGATGGGGCGCTGGCCATCGCCCGGGCGAGGCAGACCAACAAGCCCGGCTGGGCCGACCGCCTGCACAGCCTGTGGAAAAAGGACAAGTGAGGCTGTCGAAAAGCCCGGAAATCTTCCGCCATCGGAAAGGAAGATCGTTACGAAAGAAACCCATCAGGGGTGTCTTTCGTTTGCAATCACAGGTTTTTCAGAACTTAAAATGTTCTGAAAAACCGCACGCAAATTTTCAAAAAAGTTTTTTGAAAATTTGAAGTGAGTATCGGCGTCAGCCGTCTCAGATAGATCAGTACCAAGAGAGATTTTTTTGAGTAAGATAGAAAGCGAGTGTGTAAAGAAATGATTTCTCATGGCAAGGACATCAAGGTGTTCACCGGTAACTCCAATCCCGCTCTGGCAAAGGAGATCTGCCAGATCATCGGCACCAAGCTGGGCGAGTCCGAGGTAAAGACCTTCGCCGACGGCGAGGTGTCCGTCTCCCTGTACGAAACCGTCCGCGGCAGCGACGTGTTTCTCATCAACTCCACCTGCAAGCCCGTCAATGACAGCCTCATGGAGCTGCTGATCATGATCGACGCCTGCCGCCGGGCCTCCGCCGGGCGCATCACCGCCGTGATCCCCTATTTCGGCTATGCCCGCCAGGACCGCAAGGCCAAGAGCCGCGATCCCATCTCCGCCAAGCTGGTGGCCAACATGATCGTGGCCGCAGGCGCGGACCGGGTGCTGACCATGGACCTGCACGCCAGCCAGATCCAGGGCTTCTTCGACATCCCCGTGGACAACCTGCTGGGTAATCCCGTGTTTGTAGACTACTACGCCAAGAAGTTCGGCGAGCGGGCCGAGGACATGGTGGTGGTGTCCCCCGATGTGGGCTCCGTGGCCCGGGCCCGGACCTTCGCCCAGAAGCTGCACATGAACCTGGCCATCGTGGATAAGCGCCGCCAGAAGGCCAACCAGTGCGAGGTCATGAACGTCATCGGCGACGTGGCCGGCAAGGACTGCATCCTGTTTGACGACATGGTGGATACCGCCGGTTCCCTGTGCAACGCCGCCAAGGCCATCGTGGAGGTGGGCGGCGCCAGGAACGTGTATGCCTGCGCCAGCCACGGCGTGCTGTCCGGCCCGGCTCTGGAGCGGCTGGAGGGCAGCAACATCACGGAGCTGGCCCTGCTGAACACCATTCCGGAGACCCAGGGCGCCGGGTGCAGCAAGATCAAGTATCTGTCCGTGGCTCCCATGTTCGGCGAGGCCATCGAGCGGATTTATCAGGAAATTTCCATTGCCAAGCTGTTCAACTGAGCATTTTTGTGATATAATGACCGGGCGATTTTTTCGCCCGGTTATTTTTACCGGCAGTTTTCCGATACAGGGGGATGTGACGCTATGTTTTTTCATCGCAGCGGCGGCGGGATCAGCTGGCTGCTGGTGGGCCTGGGGAATCCCGGGAACCAGTACGCCGCCACCCGGCACAACATGGGCTTTATGGCCCTGGACCGTCTGGCGGACCGGGAGGGCCTCCGCTTCAATAAGCTGCGCTTCCGGGCCTGGACCGGCCAGTGGAAGGTGGGGGACCAGCAGGTGCTGGTGATGAAGCCCCAGACCTATATGAACCTGTCCGGCGAGTCCGTGGGCGAGGCGGCCCGGTTTTACAAGATCCCGGCGGACCATGTGCTGGTCATCAGCGACGACGTGTCCCTGCCTGCCGGGAAGCTGCGGATCCGGGGCGGCGGCAGCGCCGGAGGACACAACGGCCTGAAGAATATCATCCAGCACCTGGGCACCGACCGATTCCCCCGCATCAAGGTGGGGGTAGGCTCCCCCCGGCCCGGGGAGCACGACATGGTGAACTGGGTCATGGGCAAGCCCATGGGTGAGGACCGGACGGCGGTGGAGGACGCCCTGGACCGGGCAGGCGACGCCGCCAAGACCCTGATCACAGAGGGCATCGACCGGGCCATGAACCGGTTCAATTGATACTTTTAAGTTCTGTTACAGCTTCGGGGCGTATACTACAGTCGTATACGCCCCCGAGCACGCTGCGGAGGAAGGGAGGTGCCCGGTGAAGGCGCTGATGAAGGAGCTGCTGCGCCTGACGGAGGTGCGGCAGCTGACAGAGGACGTAGAAAACGGCGTAAGCCCGGTGCTGATCACCGGCGTAAGCCCGGTGCACCGGGCCCAGGTGGAGGCGGCCCTGCATCTGAAGACCCGGCGGCCGCTGGTGGTGCTGTGTCCCGACGAGCGGGAGGCCCGGCGGCAGGCCGGTGACCTGCGGGTGCTCACCGGGCAGGAGCCGCTGGTGCTGCCGGCCCGGGAGCTGCAGTGGCGGCCCATGGAGGCCAGCCGCCAATGGGAAAACCAGCGGCTGGCGGCTCTGTACCGCCTGGGAAGCAGCCCCGTGGTGGTGACCACCCCGGAGGCCCTGGTGCAGCGGTGCATCCCGCCCCGGGTGCTGGAGCGGACGGTCCTGACCCTGGCCGTGGGCCAGCGGTGGGACCTGGGGGACCTGGCCCGGCGGCTGGCCGGAGCCGGATACACCCGGTGCGACCAGGTGGAGGGCCCGGGACAGTTCGCCCTGCGGGGCGGCATCCTGGACGTGTTCTCCCCGGGAATGGAGCAGCCGGTGCGCTGCGAATTTTTCGACGACGAGATCGACTCCCTGGGCATTTTCGACACCGCCACCCAGCGGCGGGTGGAAAACCGCCGGGAGGCCCTGCTGCTTCCGGCGGCGGAGGTGCTGCCGGCCTGGCAGGAGGGCCAGGCGGAGCAGGCGGCCCTGCGGCTGGAGGCCGCGGTGAAGCGCCTGGCCCGGAAGCAGGGCACCCAGGCCCTGCGGGAGCTGCTGACCGCCGACGCCGCCCGTCTGCGCCAGGGCATGGCCCCCAACGGCCCGGACCGGTGCCTGGCGGCGGTGTATCCGGAAAAGACCACGGCCCTGGACTATCTGCCCGAAAACGCCCTGGTATGCGTGGAGGAAAGCGGCCGGACGGCGGAGGCCCTGCGGGGCTGGCTGTGGCAGCTGAAGGAGGACGTGTCCGCCGGAATGGAGGCGGGCTTCCTGGCCGGGGAGCTGGCGGATTTCGCCGCCTCGGAGCAGGAGCTGGCGGCCCGGCTGGAAAAGCGCCCCACGGTGCAGTTAGACAGCCTCACCACCGGCCGGCAGCTGCTGGCTCCCCGGGACCTGTTACAGCTGACGGCCAAGCAGCTGTCCAGCTACGGCGGGTCTCTGGAGCTGGCCTGCACGGACCTGACCCACTATCTCACCGCAGGCTACCGGGTGATGGTGCTGTGCGGCGGCGAGGTCCGGGCCAGGAACCTGCAGCAGATGCTGGCGGACCGGAAAATCCCCGCCGCCGTGGACCTGTCCGGGGAAAAGTCCCCGGAAAAGGGCACGGTGCTCATCGCCGTGGGCGCTCTCTCCGCCGGGTGCGAATACCCGGAGGGGCGGCTGGCGGTGCTGACGGAGGGGCAGCTGACCACGCCCCTGTCCGGCCGGGGTAAAAAGCCCCGGCCCAAGCGGGACAGCAATCAGCAGAAGCTCCAGTCCTATACGGACCTGACCCCCGGGGACCTGGTGGTCCATGCCCACCACGGCATCGGCCGGTTCGTGGCCATGCTGCGCCTGCCGGTGGACGGGGTGGAGAAGGACTATATTAAGATCGCCTACGCCGGGCAGGACGTGCTGTACGTCCCGGCCACGTCCCTGGACCTGGTCAGCAAGTATATCGGCCCCGGCGAGGACAACGAGCGCACCAAGCTCAACAAGCTGGGGGGCACCGAGTGGGCCAAGACCACCCGGAAGGCCAAGGCCGCCGCCAAGGACCTGGCGGAGGGGCTGATCCGGCTGTATGCCCAGCGGCAGCGGCTGGCGGGCCACGCCTTCTCCCCGGACAGCCCCTGGCAGCAGGAGTTCGAGGACGCCTTCCCCTATACGGAAACCGACGACCAGCTGCAGGCCATCCGGGACATCAAGGCCGACATGGAGCAGCCCCGGCCCATGGACCGGCTGCTGTGCGGCGACGTGGGCTACGGCAAAACCGAGGTGGCCCTGCGGGCGGTGATGAAGTGCATCATGGACGGCAAGCAGGCCGCCATTCTGGTGCCCACCACCGTTCTGGCCCAGCAGCACTATGCCACGGCGGTGAACCGCTTCCGCTCCTTCCCGGTGAACATTGAGGTGCTGTCCCGGTTCCGGACCCCGGCCCAGGTGCGGGACATCCTGGCCCGGACCCAGGCGGGAAAGGTGGACCTGCTGATCGGTACCCATAAACTCCTGGGAAAGGACCTGCAATTTCACGACCTGGGCCTGCTGGTCATCGACGAGGAGCAGCGCTTCGGCGTGACCCACAAGGAAAAGCTCCGGGAGCGGGCCAAGCAGGTGGACACCCTGACCCTGTCCGCCACCCCCATCCCCCGGACCCTGAACATGGCCCTGTCCGGCATCCGGGACATGAGCACCATCGAGGAGCCGCCCCACGACCGCCAGCCGGTGCAGACCTATGTGGTGGAGCATGAGTGGCCCGTTATCGCCGAGGCCATCCGCCGGGAGCTGAGCCGGGGCGGCCAGGTTTATTACCTGCACAACCGGGTGGAGAACATCGAGTCCACCGCCGGGCGGCTGCGCCAGTGGCTGGGGGAGGACGTGGCCATCGGCATCGCCCACGGGAAAATGGCCGAGCGGGAGCTCAGCTCCGTGATGCAGCAGATGGCCGACGGCGAGATCCAGGTGCTGGTGTGCACCACCATCATCGAAACCGGCATCGACATCCCCAACGTGAACACCCTGATCATCGAGGACGCGGACCGGCTGGGCCTGTCCCAGCTGCACCAGATCCGGGGCCGCATCGGCCGCAGCGCCCGCCGGGCCTATGCGTACCTGACCTACCGCCCCGGGAAGGTGCTGACGGAGGTGGCCTCCAAGCGGCTGTCCGCCATCCGGGAGTACGTCACCTTCGGCTCCGGCTTCCGCATCGCCATGCGGGACCTGGAGATCCGGGGGGCGGGCAACCTGCTGGGGCCGGAGCAGTCCGGCTATCTCATGAGCGTGGGCTATGATATGTATCTGAAGCTGCTGAACGACGCGGTGCTGGAGCAGCAGGGGAGGGGACGGGACATCCGCCCCGACTGCTCGGCGGACCTGGCCACCTCGGCCCACATTCCGGAAAAATATGTGTCCTCCCCCCGGCAGCGGATGGACCTGTACCGCCGGATGGCGGCCATCCGCACCACCGAGGAGGCCTCGGACCTGGTGGACGAGCTGACGGACCGTTACGGCGACCCGCCCAAGGCGGTGATGGCCCTGCTGGACGTGGCCCTGCTGCGGGCGGCGGCGGCGGAGGTGTTCATCACCGATATCACCCAGAAGGCCGGTGTGGTGGCCTTCACCTTTGACAGCCGGGTGGATGTGCCCAGCCTCATGGCCGTGTGCACCATGCCGGGCTATCGCAGCCGCCTGCGGCTGTCCGCCGGGGAGCCGCCCCGGCTGCAGCTGCACCTCTCCCCGGGGGAGGACGCCCTGGCCGCCGCCGGGAAGCTGACGGAGGAGCTGCGGCTGAAAAAAGAAGAACTGGGCAAAGCCCATGAAGGAGGAGCAACATGAAAAAATCCCTGATCCGTCTGGCCGCCTCGGTGGTCCTGTCCGTGGCGCTGGTGGCGGTGATCTCCGCCAGCGGGATCCTTACCAACGGCCACCGCAGCGACGGCCTGTTTTACCAGGCCTCCGGCATCCGGCCGGACGCGGAGCTGCTGACCGTCAACGGCGAGACCATCGACGCCGAGGAGTATCTGTACTGGGTGGCCTACGACTGCGAGTATCTGTCGGCCAACGTGTCGGACCTGGACTTTGACGCGGAGCTGTCCGACGGCATGACCTACGGGGCCTATGCCAAGCAGGACGCCTTGGAGACGGTGAAGCTGTACGCCGTGATCCGCCAGTGGGCCAGGCAGGGGAACGTGACCCTGACCGACTCCGACCGGGAGGCCCTGGAAAAGCAGCGCCAGCAGTATATCAACTACTACGGCAGCCAGGAGGCCTATCTCAAGCAGATCCAGGGCATGGGCGTGTCGGAGACCATGTTCGACAGCATCAACCAGGGGTACTATCTGTACGCCGGGGTGCGCCAGGCCTTCTGCACCGAAGGAAGCGCCCTGTATCCCGCCCAGGAGGACATCGACGCCCTGGCCAAGGACAACGGCTATGCCACCTGTCTGCTGCTGTACTGGCCCCTGGACGGCGAGGACGATGACAACACCCGCCTGGCGGCGGAGAGCTTCGCCCAGCAGCTGCGGGATTCCCAGGACGTTGCCGCCACCTATCTGGACCTGGCGTCCCAGCTGGGCATGGAGAACGTGACGGAGGAGGGAGTCACCGCCTCCGCCGGGGACATGGGCGAGACCCTGGCCGCCGCCGTGGCGGCCCTGGAGCCGGGCCAGGTCAGCGGCGTCATCGAGACCGATAACGCCCTGTATGTGGCGGTGGGCCGGGAGCTGAACCGGTCCGCCGTGGTGAACGCCCTGTTTGAAACCCGGATCAAGGACGCCGTGGCAAACGCCCAGGTGGACTACAACACCCGCCTGTATAACAAGCTCAACGTGGGCGACTTCTATACCAAGCTCCAGGAGGCCCGGGCGGCCTTGTCATAAAATTAACCAGCTTGTTAATTTTTAGTCAAACAACCAAAGAAATCCAGTCAAATCCTGTTCAGTTCCACGATTTTTGCGATTCGGAGCAATCTGGGGTTGACTATTCGGTCGAAAATGACTACGATATAGGTACAGAGTAGAACCCTAAAACAAAATGTAGGAGGAAATTACCACTATGAAAGATTTGTATGTCGTCAATTGCTGCCGTACCGCTATCGGCTCCTTCGGCGGTTCCCTGAAGAACACCCCCGCCGCCGAGATGGGCGCCGTGGTGGTGAAGGAGGCCCTCAAGCGCGCCAATATCGCCCCCGAAAACGTGGATGAGGTCATGTTCGGCTGCATCCTGACCGCTGCCCAGGGCCAGAACGTTGCCCGCCAGGTGGCCATCAAGGCCGGTATCCCCTATTCCGTTCCCGCTTACACCGTGGGCATGGTCTGCGGCTCCGGCATGAAGTCTGTCATCGAGGGCGCCCGCTCCATCCTGGCCGGCGATTCCGACGTGGTGGTCTGCGGCGGTACCGAGAACATGAGCGCCGCTCCCTTTGCCTCCATGGACGCCCGCTGGGGCGCTCGCATGGGCGACAAGAAGCTGGTGGACACCATGATCAAGGACGGCCTGTGGGACGCTTATAACAACTATCACATGGGCACCACCGCCGAGAACATCAACGACATCTGGGGCATCACCCGCGAGGAGCAGGACGCCTTCGCCGCCGCCTCCCAGCAGAAGACCGAGGCCGCCCAGAAGGCCGGCCGCTTCGACGACGAGATCGTCCCCGTGATGGTCAAGGTCAAGAAGGAAATGGTCCCCTTCGCCAAGGATGAGTATCCCAAGGCCGGCGTCACCAAGGAAGGCATCGCCAAGCTGCGCGGCGCGTTCCCCGTCAGCCCCGAGTCCCCCAATCCCCAGGTGGTGAACACCTTTGAGCCCACCGGCATCCAGGAAGCCGCCGACAAGGGTCAGCCCCGGGTCACCGCTGCCAACGCCTCCGGCATCAATGACGGCGCTGCCGCCATCGTGCTGGCTTCCGGCGAGGCCGTGGAGAAGTACGGTCTGAAGCCCATGGCCAAGCTCATCGGCTGGGGCCAGGGCGGCGTGGATCCCAAGATCATGGGCGTGGGCCCCGTGCCCGCTTCCCGTCAGGCTCTGAAGAAGGCCGGTCTGACCATCGACGACATCGACCTGGTGGAGGCCAACGAGGCCTTTGCCGCCCAGTCCATCGCCGTGGCCCGCGAGCTGCACTTCGACATGAGCAAGGTCAACGTCAACGGCGGCGCCATCGCTCTGGGCCACCCCGTGGGCGCTTCCGGCGCTCGTATCATCGTCACCCTGCTGCACGAGATGCAGAAGCGTCCCGAGGCCAAGCGCGGCCTGGCCACTCTGTGCATCGGCGGCGGCATGGGCGTTGCCACCATCTACGAGAAGTGCTGAACCCCTTCGGCGCATAAAACCGCATAGCAAAAATCCCCGGCTGCCTGGCAGCCGGGGATTTTTTTGCTGTTCCAAAAGGGCAATGCCCTTTTGGAACAATCTTAGAATAGCCCCGCGATAGCGTACATGACCAGGGAGGCCAGCCAGGCTACGCCGCACTGCATGGCCACCACGCCCAGGGTTTTCAGGGAGGAGTCCAGCTCCCGGCGGATGGTGGCCACCGCCGCCACGCAGGGGGTATACAGCAGGGTGAACACCAGGAAGCTCAGGGCGGACCGGGTGGTGAACAGGCCGGAGATGGCGCTGCCGCCCAGCAGCACCTCCAGGGTGCTGACCACGGATTCCTTGGCGATGAAGCCGGAGATCAGCGAGGTGGCGCAGCGCCAGTCGCCGAAGCCCAGGGGAGCGAAGAGGGGGGCCAGCACCTGGCCGATCAGGGCCAGTAGGCTGTCGGCGCTGTCGGACACCACGTTGAGCCGGGTGTCGAAGCTCTGGAGGAACCAGATGACCATGGTGGCCAGGAAGATCACCGTGAAGGCCCGCTGCAGGAAATCCTTGGCCTTTTCCCACAGCAGCAGGGCCACGCTTTTGACGCTGGGCAGCCGGTAGTTGGGCAGCTCCATGACGAAGGGCACGGGCTTTCCCCGGAAGGCGGTCTTGTTCATGATCAGCGCCGCCGCAATGCCGATGAGGATGCCCAGCACATACAGGCCGATCATCACCAGGGCACGGTAACGGGGGAAGAAGGCCGCCGTGAAGAAGGCGTAGATGGAGATTTTCGCCGAGCAGCTCATATACGGCGTCAGCAGGATGGTCATTTTCCGGTCCCGGTCCGAGGACACCGTGCGGGTGGCCATGATGGCGGGGACGGAGCAGCCGAAGCCGATGAGCATGGGGACGATGCTGCGGCCGGAGAGGCCGATCTTCCGCAGGGGCTTGTCCATGACGAAGGCCACCCGGGCCATGTAGCCGGTGTCCTCCAGGATGGACAAGAAGAAGAACAGGGTCACGATGATGGGCAGGAACACCAGCACGCTGCCCACGCCGGCGAAAATGCCGTCCACGATCAGGCTCTTGACCACCGGGTTGATGCCGTAGGCCGTGAGGCCCCGGTCCACCAGGGCGGTCAGGGCGTCCACCCCCACCGCCAGCCAGTCCGACAGCCGCTGGCCGATGACGTCGAAGGTCAGCCAGAAGGTCAGCAGCATGATGCCCAGAAACACCGGCACCGCCGTGTAGCGGCCCGTCAGCAGGCGGTCCATTTTTACGGACCGGGCGTGCTCCCGGCTTTCGCGGCACTTGACCACCGAGACGGACACCACGTTTTCGATGAAGCTGTACCGCATATCCGCCAGGGCGGCGTTGCGGTCCAGGCCGGTCTCCGTCTCCATCTGGACGATGCAGTGCTCCAGCAGCTCCCGCTCGTTCTGGTCCAGGGCCAGACGGTCCGCCAGGTCGTCGCCGCCCTCGATGAGCTTGGCGGCGCAGAACCGGGCCGGAACGCCGATGCGGTCGGCGTGGTCGGCAATCAGGTGCACCACCGCGTGGATGCAGCGGTGGACGGCGGAATCGTCGGCGCAGAAGTCCGTGACCTTGGGCAGTACCCGGTCCCGGGCTGCGGCCAGGGCCTGGTCCACCAGTTCCGACACGCCCTCGCCCTTGGCGGCGGAAATGGGCACCACCGGGATGCCCAGCTCCCGGCTCATCCGCTGCACGTCCACGGCGCCGCCGTTGGCCCGGACCTCGTCCATCATGTTCAGGGCCAGCACCATGGGCACCCGCAGCTCCAGCAGCTGCAGCGTCAGGTACAGGTTGCGCTCGATGTTGGTGGCGTCCACGATGTTGATGATGCCGTCGGGTTTCTGGTTGAGGATGTAGTCCCGGGAGACGATTTCCTCCTGGGTATAGGGCCGCAGGGAGTAGATACCCGGCAGGTCCACCACGGAGCAGCCCTTTTCGCCCCGTATCTCGCCGGTTTTCTGGTCCACGGTGACGCCAGGGAAGTTGCCCACGTGCTGGTTGGAGCCGGTGAGGGCGTTGAAAAGCGTGGTTTTGCCGCAATTCTGATTGCCGACCAGGGCGAAAATCATACCGCCGCCTCCTTTACCTGGATCTTCATGGCGTCCTCCACCCGCAGGGTCAGCTCATAGCCCCGGACCCGGATTTCGATGGGGTCCCCCATGGGGGCCACCTTCATCAGCTTCACGGCGGTGCGGGGGATCAGCCCCATATCCAGCAAACGGCAGCGCAGGGGGCCGTCGCCGCCTACGGTGGTGATGACCCCGGACTGGCCGATTTTCAATTCGTTGAGTGTCATATGGCTTGCCTCCTGAAAAAGTAAGTCCAGTATAACATATCGAACCGCCCGACTCAATCCCTGAAATGAGAATCCCGTCGAAAAACCGTTAAAAAAACACCGGACAAAAAGTGTAAATCCCCCGGCAGGTGCCGGGGGATTTACACCTATATGCTGTCAGGAGAAAAAGAGTTACTTGTTCATTTTCAGCTTCACAGCCGCGCCGCGCTTTCTGCCATACAGGCACAGAGCCACCACATAGGCGATGGCGAACACCACGCCGATGATGTAGGAGGCGGTCCAGGGGATGTTGAAGCCGATGTGGGCATTGGCGATGTAGGTGGAGCAGATGAAGGCGTAGAACGCGCCGGGAATCAGCGGCATCCACGCAAACTTGCCCTTGCCGTTTTCAAACATCCACACCGTGATGCACAGGAAGGCGAACAGAGACAGGGTCTGGTTGGACCATGCGAAGTAACGCCACAGAATGTTGAAGCCGTCCTTGTTGAACTTGGCGAACACGATGATGCCGGCAGCCAGAACAAACACAGGGATGGCCAGACGCATACGCTTGCCGTTGGTGGACTGGTCCAGGTGGAAGGTCTCCGCCAGGGACAGACGCAGAGCGCGCAGAGCGGTATCGCCGGAGGTGATGGGCAGAACGATGACGCCGATCAGGGCGATGACGCCGCCCACGGGGCCCAGGATGTCCTTGCAGACCACGCCGATGGTACCGGTGGCCAGGGAGGCGTTGGGCTCCTGCAGAGCCAGATTGTACACGCCCATAGCGCCGGCGGCCCACACCATAGCGATGAAGCCCTCCAGGATCATCATGTTGTAGAAGGTCATGCGGCCCTGACGCTCGTTCTTCACCGTGCGGGAGATGATAGCCGTCTGGGTGGAGTGGAAGCCGGACAGAATGCCGCAGGCCACGGTAACGAAGAAGATCGGCAGGAAGTGGCCGCCCTTGAAGTAGTCTGCATAGGTGAAGCTCTTAACCGCGCCGTCAGCCCCGGTGAGCTGCAGGATGGGAGAGGACCAGTCGTCCCACACGTTCAGCAGGGGATAGCCCTTGACGAAGATGCCGATGAACACACCCACGGCGGAGAACAGCAGGATGGCGCCGAAGATGGGATAAATGCGGCCGATGATGGCGTCGATGGGGAACACGGTAGCGACCAGGTAATACAGGAAGATCACGCCGTAAATGATCCAGGTGGAGACGGAGGTAGGCTTGCCATCGAAGCCGAACACGGAGGTGGTGGCAATGTCGCCGGGGGTATAAACGAAAACAGCGCCCACCAGCAGCAGAAGCAGACAGCAGAACACGTTGTATACGTTGAAAATGCCCTTATTGGAATAGCGCTTGATCATCTGGGGCATCTGGGTGCCGCCGTCACGCAGGCAGATCATGCCGGAGAAATAGTCGTGCATGGCGCCGCCGATGACGTTGCCGATGGGGATGGTGATAAATGCGATGGGCCCGAACAGAATGCCCTGGATGGGCCCCAGAATGGGGCCGGTACCGGCGATGTTCAGCAGGTTGATCAGGCTGTTTCTCCAGCCCTTCATGGGGATATAGTCCACGCCGTCCTGTTTGGCGTAGGCCGGGGTCTGACGGTCGTCAGGCCCGAAAACTTTCTCGCAGAAGCGTCCGTACAGCGCAGCGCCGCCGAACAGGATCACAAGACCGATGATAAATGTTGCCACAAACACACACTCCTTTATAGTCGTTTTGTGATTTTCAGAGCTCCCGGACAGCTCTGGTTTACGCAGTGAGTATAGCACAAATTTCGTGAAAATGGTGACAACGAATAGTCCGCATTCATAAATAGTTCATAAAGATTTCCCCCGATGGCGTAAAGATTCCCGTGTGGAAAATCGAAAACGGACGATTTTACCGGAATTTATCGCGAAAAGGGTCGACAATATGTTGAGATTTTTAAGACGGGACGAAATAGCGCGCAAAAACCGTTACCGTCAGCATGGTAGGTTGGTAGGATTTAGGACGCTAAAACGCAAAGTGTCCGGTAACGCTCCCGGGAGCGTTGCCGGACGGCGGCAGGGGAGAGTGTGAACAAACCGTAAAATTTGCAAAAAAATTGGCATAAACGGTTTACTTTTATAGGTTAAAATGGTAAAATGACTACCCGAGGAAAACAAATACTACGTTTTTTGGAAACGGAGGAAAAACAATTATGGTAAGAGCGGCGAAATCCAAGATTGCCCAGAAGGAAAAAAGCGATCTGCTGTACCGGGCGATCCTGACCCTGAAAAATGAGGAGGAGTGCTATAGCTTCTTCCAGGACCTGTGCACCATTTCCGAGCTGCGGTCCATGGAGCAGCGCTATGAGGTGGCCACTCTGCTCAATGACGGAATGCTCTACAGCGATATTCTGGAAAAAACCGGCGCCTCCAGCGCCACCATCAGCCGGGTGAACCGGTCCCTGCTCAACGGCGCGGGAGGGTACGAGAACGTGCTGGAGCGCATGAAGGAGCAGGAGGACAAATGAGCAGCTACCAGCAGCTGGCCGGGGCCTATGACGAGCTGACCTGGGACGTGGGGTATGAAAAGCGGGCGGACTTTCTGGAAAAGCTGTTCCGCCGCAGCCGCATCCCGGTGCACACGGTGCTGGACCTGGCTTGCGGCACCGGGTCCATGACCTGGCTGCTGGCCGGGCGGGGCTATGAGCTCATCGCTGTGGACGGGTCCCAGGAGATGCTGGCCGCCGCCCGGGAGAAAAGCGCCCCGGCGGAGGTACCGCCCCTGTTCCTGCACCAGTCCATGCCCCGGCTGGACCTGTACGGCACCGTGGACGCCGCCATCTGCTGCCTGGACAGCCTGAACTATCTGACAAATCCCCGGGACGTGCAGCGGACCTTTCAGCGGCTGCACCTGTTCATCAGCCCCGGGGGCCTGCTGGCCTTCGACGTGCGGCTGCCGGAGCGGCTGGCCGCCTTGGACGGACAGGTGTTCCTGGACGAGACGGAGGACACCTACTGCGTGTGGCGCACCGAATATCGCCGGGGGCTGTGTACCTATTATATGGACTTGTTCACCCTGGCGGAGGACGGGTCCTGGGACCGCAGCTTCGAGCTGCACCGCCAGCGGGGCTACTCCGTGGAGCAGCTGACCCGGTGGCTGGAGGAGGCGGGCTTTGCCGACGTGCGCACCTGGGGCGACGGGAAGCTGCGCCGCCCCGTACCCGGTGAGGATCGGGTGTATTTCACCTGCATTCGCAAATAAAAGAGGTTTTGTAAGCATGAGCGATTATATTGTAAGAGCGATTTCCACCGACGGCCTGGTGCAGGCCGCGGCTATCTGCAGCCGGGAGCTTACCGAGCGGGCCCGGCAGATCCATCACGCCAGCCCGGTGGCCACGGCGGCCCTGGGCCGGGCCCTGGCCGGTGCGTCCATGATGGGCAATGCCCTGAAGGGCCAGGGGGCCAGCCTGACCCTGCAGATCAAGGGCGGCGGCCCTCTGGGTACGGTGCTGGCGGTGTCCGACGCCGAGGGCAACGTCCGGGGCTATGTGGCCAATCCCCAGGTGGACCTGCCCCTGCGGGACGACGGCAAGCTGGACGTAGGCGGCGCCGTGGGCGGCGAGGGCACCATCACCGTCATCAAGGACCTGCACATGAAGGAGCCCTATGTGGGCACCGTGGACCTGATGGGCGGCGAGATCGCCGAGGATATCGCCGGTTATTTTGTGGAGTCGGAGCAGATTCCCACCGCCTGCGCCCTGGGGGTGCTGGTGGACCGGGACCACAGCGTCAAGGCCGCCGGAGGCTATCTCATCCAGCTGATGCCCGGGGCCGGGGAGGACACCATCGCCAAGGTGGAGGGCGGCATCATGGCCGCCGGGCCGGTGTCCGCCATCCTGGACCGGGATCCGGACCCGGAGCACCTGCTGCGGACGGTGATGTCCGATTTTGAGCTGAAGATCCTGGAGACCTGCCCGGTAAGATACAAGTGCTATTGCAGCCGCCAGCGGGTGGAGCGGGCGCTGCTGTCCCTGGGGGCCGACGAGCTGGAGGGCATCCTGCGGGAGCAGGGCTCCTGCCACATGACCTGCCAGTTCTGCGACGCGGTGTATGACTTCGACCGCCAGCAGCTGGAGCAGCTGGCCGCGGACGCCCGAAAAAAATAGTAAAAAAATTGAAATTTGGTGTTGACAGTCTGGCTAATATTTAGTATAATCTCTCTTGTCGCTGCGGTACTAATGCGTGCGGCAAGGACGGGAGCATAGCTCAGCTGGTTAGAGCACCTGCCTTACAAGCAGGGGGTCACTGGTTCGAGTCCAGTTGTTCCCACCAAATTTCATTTGGCCAAGTAGTTCAGTTGGTTAGAACGCCAGCCTGTCACGCTGGAGGTCGTGGGTTCGAGCCCCATCTTGGTCGCCATTTGCCTCTGTAGCTCAGTTGGTAGAGCAGCGGACTGAAAATCCGCGTGTCGTTGGTTCGACTCCGACCGGAGGCACCATGGTGCTGGAATACCGGCGCCATATGCGGGCGTAGCTCATCTGGTAGAGCGCGACCTTGCCAAGGTCGAGGTAGCGAGTTCGAGCCTCGTCGCCCGCTCCAAACAGAGAAACGGCCCCCAAAAGCCGTTTCTCTTGTATGGTGACATAGCCAAGTGGTAAGGCAAGGGTCTGCAAAACCCTCATTCCCCAGTTCAAATCTGGGTGTCACCTCCATATTAACGAAACGGTATAGATGCGTCTGGCGAAAAGCCAGGCGCATC
Source organism: Brotocaccenecus cirricatena (assembly GCF_020687045.1). Lineage (NCBI taxonomy): Bacteria > Bacillati > Bacillota > Clostridia > Eubacteriales > Oscillospiraceae > Brotocaccenecus > Brotocaccenecus cirricatena. The sequence continues at coordinate 1,536 of NZ_JAJEPW010000037.1, read as the reverse complement.
AACCGTTTCCGGGCTTTTTCGGGCCCGGATTTCTTCTTTCAAACCATAGATGCAAATCGCTGTTTCAGAGCGTCTGCCCCGATTCGAACCGGGCATTTTCTCCCTTCTGGCAGATATATTCAGCCAGCGCCCTTTTTGAGCGGCGATTTTTCTGGCTGGCAGCGGTATTTTTCTTAAAAAAGAATCACAAAGATTTGGGCGTCGTTTTGTTGGTCCTGACGGACCAATGGAGCGGCGCCCTTTTTCATTTCAAAAAGGGCGCTGGTAGCAGCGCCTGTATTTGTAGGCCGGAGCATGATCGCTCCGGCCTTATTTTTTTATACACGGGGGAGTTATATGAGTATCAGCGCAGAAGAAAAGAACCACTACCTCAGAGAAGCAGCAATTGTCCTTGCCCGAGAAGGATTTCACGCGGACAGGACTCACGCTGGTGGACTGCGTGTCCTGCTTGACGGTGCGCCGCTGTGCGAGGTGACCGAGAACGGTGGTATTACCTACCGCAATGAGGATATCGATGAGCCGGAACGGATCGATGCCAAGGACAAGGTGTATGAGATCGTCAGGACCACAGCGGAATATATGCGGCAGATGGAGACGGCGCCCTTTTTGAAAGCCGACGGTCTGGAGGACGGCTACAAGGTGCTGGCGGATTTCAATGACATCGTGCTGGCCGGTATCCAGAGCAAATATGGTGTCCAGTTTGTTACCTGGGACTGGAGCTTCGACCGCAAGGGCGTATCTCATGGTCATTACTACACCGGATTATATTCGTCCGGCAATTACGAAGCAGCGAAGCGTGACTTCGCCACTCGTTCCGGACTGATCCCAGAACAACAGCTCTTCCGGGAGAAGCAGCTCATTGAGATCTATCGCTGCTGCACGGACACCCTGCAGGGCAGCTTTGAACTGTCATACGATCAGGAAAAGACAATTCAGGATGTGCGGAAGCAGATCGAGGAGTGCCTGCCTGACATTATGGAGCGCATCCAGCAGCAGGACACTGAACCGACGCAGGAACAGACAATGTAATATCAAATGGTAAGGGCCGGAGTCTTAGCAATAAGATTCCGGCCCTTTTTTCATTTCAGAGAGGAGTTCGCTTATGCCGTGCTATTTCATGCGAGACACGCCGCTGCAGGCGTTGGAGCAGTTGATGATGTCTCAGCCCGGTCAAAAACCCAGAGGCGGTGGAATATACCGCAGCCCATTTCATTACACGCCCAAAGATGTGGCGTGCGAATACTGCCAGAACTATGTCCGCAAGCATCCGTGCCGCCTATGTGAATGCACCTGTCTGGAGGAACGGATCGAAGCAGGTGTACTGGAGCTGAATGAGTTCGTGCGGGAGTGCTTCGCACCCTCTATGGGACCGAAGTTCCGAAAACGGATGCATCAGCAACTCAGAGAAAGAAACCCTCAATTCTTCCTGTCCGATGCACACCGACGAAGATGGACACATTGGCGGGAACGCTGCTGGCGTCTGTCTGACCGGAACAAAGCGGCCCTCTTCCTGCTCACGGCATACGAGAGCCTTTG
>NZ_JAJEPW010000036.1:0-29242 GCF_020687045.1 Brotocaccenecus cirricatena | reverse complement strand
GGACGTGGCCGACAAAAGACGGCCACGTCCGTCAGCCGGGATACTTATTCCTCCTCGTCGGGTTCCTGATCCTCCAGGTCGGGAGGTATTTCCCCGCGCCGCAGGCTTTCAAATTGCATGCGTTCCTCGCCTGTCAGCGGTGGAAAAATCAAAACCTGCGGCCAGCGAAAGGTGGCACGCTCTATATTGATCCGTCCACCGGCTGTTCCTTCTAACATTACGGTGCTGCATACCATCATGAATGCCTCGCCAGGTGTTTCTTCTATAACTTTCGCTATGGGATACAGGCCCACCATCTGAAACCGTTCCCACGGATAGAGGTGACGGAAGATACCCAGCAATATCACGGTAATCCCCTTGGTGGATACAATGTATACCCGGCTGAGCGCAATAATCATGGTAAATACCACCGCATTAAATATCAGTCCAAAAATCCAGAATATGACTACGTCAAGGGCTATTGGAGTAGGCGGTTTAAAGTAGGAGATATAGGCGTAGATATAAAACACATCAATTCCTACACCGGATATAATGAAAAACATCATCTGGTCATGCATCCCAGATGGGGAGATACGCATGTTGCCTTTTTCTAATTTCTTCATACAGTCATCCTTACCGGGCCCCTTCGGCCCATACACATATTAGAGCTCCCTCCGCTGCTTCTGCTTCTGCGGCTCGACGAGTATGTTGTTGCTGCGATGTACGTAGAACCGGCTAACTCACTAGGCAGACTATAATCCTTTAAATGTAAATGCGTAAAACCCAACCCCTTTGCATCTTTATTTTTCATTTTAAATTGGTTGACTTCATCTTCAAATTTCTTCAAAGAACTTACCAACTTTTTTAATTCCTGATAGTCGAGTAATATCTCAACACTATCGGTTTACTGTGTTGTTTGTAGTATAAATTTTCACAAAATCAACCTCCCCATCCGTGTTGTATTCTTTTCATAAAGTGGATGCAGGCCTGCGTCTCTACCATATACAACACCACTGCGGCAGTTTTGCAACCGCTTTTTTGCAATTTTGTAAGAATTGGAATATGTCACAAAAGCAGGATGCTTTTGTGAGCATTGTGCCCAGACGAAAAACCGGATTCCTGCCGAATACAGGCAAAAACGGGAATCGCTCCCCGTGGGGGGGGGAGCGACATGGGTGGGGTTCGACTTCTCCTGATAACGCTTTTGTCAAGCCCATTGGATTATTAAAAAATCCTCCTACCATCTCATTTCTGAGGGTAGGAGGATTCGCCAGCTTAACCTGCTGACATTGGGCCGCAGCCCCCGTTTTTCAGCTCATCTTTTCTGCCACCGACTCCAGCGCCTGGTCCATGGCGTTGCCCATGCGCTGCATGGCCTTGCCCACGGCGGTCCTTCTGGGCCGGGGACGCGGCAGAATGATGATCTCCAGCATGGCGCCCGCTACCATTCCGGCGGCCAGGCCCCACAAAAACGTACCGGTTTTACACATCCGTTACCCCTCCTTTTCATGACGCTCTTAGTATGGCCCGGGCCGCAGAAAATCATTCCGCCGCCCTTGCCAAAATCCGGGGAAGTGCGTATAATAATGAGGAAAAATTTGCGCGCACAAGGAGATTTTTATGTCGATCGCACTTTTACAGGAGAAGATCCGTGCCCGGAAAACGCCCCTGGCCCTGGTACTGGGGCCGGAGGCGGACAAGCTGCCCGCCAGGATCACGAAGAATTTCACCGATATGTACGGCCCCGGCGACATGGCCCAGGCGGAGGCTCTGCGCTATCACGGCAGCCAGCTCATCAGCCAGACGGCCCCGCTGCTGCCCGCCGTGGTGCTGCAGGCGGAGCGCTATCTGCGCTATGGCTTCATGGGCATGGACGTGCTGGCCAACCTGGTGAACATGGCCAAGGCCCAGGGACTTTACACCATTGTGGACGCCCGCACCGCCGCCCCGGCGGTGTATGTGGAGGGCGGCATCCGGGCCGACGGCGTCACCGTGACCCCCTATCCCGGCAGCGACGTGTGCCGGGTAGGGGAGGACAAGTCCGTGTTTGCCGCCGTCCGCACCGGCAACCCCTCCGCCCCGGAGATCCAGAATCTGCTGTCCGGTGACCGCCGGCTGTATTTGGCGGCGGCGGACCAGATGGTCCGCCATGGCGCGGCGCTGATGGCGGAGACCGATTACGTCCTGGACGTGAAGGAGCTGCGCAGCCGGGCTCCCAAGGCATTTTTGCTGCTGCTGGGCTGCGACGGGGAGAACGCCCTGCCCGCCTTCGACGATTATGGCCGGGGGGCGCTGATCGCCGACACCGCCCTGCAATACGCCGACGCCGACGCCGTACAGGCTGCCGTCCGGCAGCTGAAGCAGCTGGTCACCGTGCTGTAAGGGAGGGCTTGCTATGACGAAAATCTATCTCATCCGCCACGCCGAGGCCGAGGGCAACCTCTATCGCATCGCCCACGGCCAGGAGGAGGGCCTGATCACCGACTATCGCGGCCCCAGGCAGATGCAGGCCCTGGCCCGGCGGTTCCGGGACATCCCGGTGGACGCCGTATACGCCAGCGACCTGATCCGCACCCAGACCACGGCCCAGGCGGTTTATGTCCCCAAGGGTCTGCCCCTGCACCTGGAGCCCGCCTTCCGGGAGGTGCACATGGGCGTGTGGGAGGGCCTGACCTGGCGCCAGATCGAGACCCGCTGGCCCTTGCAGATGATGGAGTTCAACCACCAGCTGGACCGCTGGCAGGTGGAGGGCTGTGAGACTGCCCAGACCGTGCTGGACCGGTATCTGCCTGCCCTGCGCCGGGTGGCCCGGGAGCATGACGGCCAGACGGTGGCCGTTTTCTCCCACGGCGCGGCCATGCGCATCGTTCTGGGTACGCTTCAGGGGCTGCCCCTGGCGGAGATCGGCCAGTCGCCCCACGGCGACAACACCGCCGTGTCCCTGATCGAGGCCCAGGGGGACGACCTGCGGGTAGTGTTCCGGGACGACAACAGCCACCTGACGGCCCAGGAGGGCCTCTCCACCTTCGGCAAGCAGACCTGGTGGAAAACCAAGGGCATGGTGGAGCCTGGCCAGCTGTATCGCCCGGCCAGCCATGAGCAGGGCCGCCTGTTCGGCGCGCCGGAGGGCGGGCAGGGCACCGCCGTGTGGTACAACGGCCAGGAGCTGATCGGCCTGTACCAGACCGTCCGGGAGCCGGACGCCCTGCGCATCACCTGGTACGCCATGGACCCCATGTGGCGGGGCCGCCGCCAGGGGATCCCGCCTATGGGCCAGATCATCCAGCAGGGGCGGCGGCTGGGCCTGCCTTACCTGCGGCTGACCTGCACCGACGAGAGCCTGCGTCCCTTCTGGCAGCGCCTGGGCTTTCGGGGCGACGGGGCGGAGCTGGAAAAGGATATCCGCCTGCAGATTCCCGACCTGCGGCAGTGGGTCATGGAGTGATCATATCCGAAAAAACGCACCCTCAGCAAGCGGCAAAAGTGCCACTTGCTGAGGGTGCTGCTTCTTTATGGCTGGGTGTTACGCCTGGTTCGTCTCGCTGAAGCTCTCCTCCAGCTGCCGCAGGCCTGCCTCCATCTCCTGGAAGCCGGACAGGTCCGGCTCTGCCAGGGTCTGCTGGGCCAGGGCCAGCTTCTGGCAGAACTGGTGGTTCAGCTCGGCATACTTGGCCCGGGACTGGGCGCACCAGTCCTCCTGCTGCCGGGTCAACTGCCGCAGCTGCTCGATGGCCTTGGCCCGGAACTCCTCCGTCCGCCGGTGGGCGCTGATCTCGATATCGGCGATGTGGTCCTTCAGGGACTGATACTCCGCCGCCTGGGCACGGAGGTACTCCGTTTCCTTCTGGAGCTTCTGGGCCTGCTCCTGGAGCTCCCGGAGCTGTGTCTGCAATTGCAGGCAGGTGTCCGCCGCCGCGCTGTTTTCCAGCACCGCCCGGCGCAGGGTATTCAGCTCGGCCTCCATGGCGCGGTTGCGCTCCTGCAGGCCGTGGTTTTCCTCCTCCAGAGCGGAGACCCGCTGCTGATTTTCCCGGGAGGTCTGCTGGATATAGCTGACCACGTCCTCCCGGTCGAAGCCGCCGAATAACGCTGTTTTGAAATTGGTGTTCATTCCATAGCCCCCCGCTATCCCGTAAATTTGTACACAGTATAGCACAGGGCCCCGACAAAATCAACCGTTTTTCCCGATCATGCCGTAAAGAGCCTCCAGGGCGTCAGACAGGGTGCCCAGCCGGTCAATGAGCCCCAGCTCCACCGCCTGGCTGCCGTACAGAATGGTGCCCACGTCGTTGGACATGTCCCCGTCGGCCAGCATCAGCCGGCGGAAGTCGTCCTGGGTGATGCGGCTGTGCCGGGCCACGAAGGACACGATGCTCTCTTGCACCCGCTCAAAATACCGATAGGACTGGGGTGCGGCGATCATCAGGCCGCTCATGCGCACCGGGTGCACCGTCATGGACGCCGAGGGCACGATGAAGGTCTGCTGTCCGGACACCGCCAGGGGGATGCCGATGGAGTGTCCGCCGCCCAGCACCAGGGTCACCGTGGGCTTGGTCATACCGGCCACCATCTCCGCAATGGCAAGGCCCGCCTCAATGTCGCCGCCCACGGTGTTCAGCAGGAGCAGAACGCCGTCCACCTCCTCCGACTGCTCCAGATGGGCCAGAAGGGGCAGAACGTGCTCATATTTGGTGGTTTTCGTGTTATTGGGGGCCAGGCTGTGGCCCTCCACCTGGCCGATGATGGTCAGGCAGTATATGCTGCCCCGGCTGCTTTCCACCAGGGCCGCGCCCAGGTCGTAAAGACGCGGGGCGCTCTGGTCGCCGGACTGCTCCGGCTGCTGATTGGGTTCCTCCGTCATGGAACGCACCTCCTTATCGGAGATAGCATGTGCATTCCCGGCGAAAACATGCAGGGCGGCTCAGTGTCCGGCGTGGAGCTTCCGGAACTCCGAGGGCAGCATACCGAACACCTTTTTGTACTCGGCGGAGAACTTGCTCTGGCTCTCGTATCCCACTGCCCGGGCCACCTGGGCCAGGCTGTCGCCGGACTCCAGCAGCAGGGCCGACGCCTTTTCCATCCGGTGCTGCCGGATGTGGGCGGCGATGGAGCTGCCGTACTCCGCCTTGAACAGCTCCTTCATGGTGGAGGGATTCATCAGGAACCGGCGGGACAGCTGCTCGATGGTGATGCGGCTGTCCAGGTTTTCCGTCAGCAGCTGGTGGACCTGGTGGATGATCTCCCGCTGCTGGGGCGTCAGGCCGGCGGCGTGCTCCCCGGCGTGGGCGTCCACCGGCGGCAGGTGGGGTGCATGGGGCATGGCCTCCTCCCGGGGGCAGGTGACCTCCACCGTCCGCTCGATGACCTGGTGCAGCAGTCCCGCCACCTCCGTGTCCGCCGCCCGGTAATAGACCTCCTTGCCAATCCGGCGGCTGACCACCAGGCCGCTGTCCTTCAGCTGCCGCAGATGGTGGGAGGCGGCGGGACTGCTCATGCCTACCAGCGCCGCCAGATTCACCACGCACTCCTCGCAGTGGCACAGCAGCCAGAAAATCCGCACCCGGTTGGCATCGGACAGCAGGCGGCACAGGCCCGCCACCGCCTGAAAGCTCTCCGCCTCCTGCATGCAATGCTCCAGCCGGGACAGGTCCCGGTCATTTCCGTGCCGGTGGGGCAGCTCCGTATATTCCATAGCGCACACGCTCCTTCATCATTTTCCCGTTCGGCAGTTCTTTTCGCCCGAACGGCAGGAAAGGGGCAAAGACCGTTGACTTTCCCCGTTTCGTCCATTATAGTACAGTCATCAAGATTAAACAAGTGCTTAATGGTTGAATGCACCGGCCATTGGGCAGGAAAAGGAGTTTGCCATGAAAAAGACCTATCAGATCGAAGTGGACTGCGCCAACTGCGCCAACCTGATGGAGGAGGCCGCCAAGAAAACCGAGGGCGTTGAAAGCGCCGTGGTGAATTTCATGACCCAGAAGATGATCGTGGAGTTCCGGGAGGGGACGGACCCCAAGACGGTGATGAAGGCCGTTCTGAAGAACTGCAAAAAGGTCGAGGACGACTGCGAGATCTATCTGTGAAACACAACGCGTGCCGGAAGCCATTCCGGCACGTCTGCTGAAGGAGGGGAAGAAGCATGACCAAGAAGCAAAAAAAGATGCTCTGCCGCATCATCGTCACGGCGGTGCTGGTCCTGGCCATCCGGCTGTTTTCCATCGGGGGCTTGCCCGGGACGCTGCTGTATCTGGCGGCGTACCTGATCATCGGCTATGACATTCTCCGCAAGGCCGGCAAGGGCATCCTCCGGGGCCAGGTGTTCGACGAGAACTTCCTGATGGCCGTGGCCACCGTGGGCGCCATCGGCCTGGCGTTTTACGAGAAAAGCGGCGACTTCATGGAGGCCGTGGCCGTGATGCTGTTCTATCAGATCGGCGAGCTGTTCCAGAGCTACGCTGTGGGCAAGAGCCGCCGGAACATCACCGCTCTGATGGACATCCGCCCCGACTATGCCAACATTGAGCAGGACGGACAGCTGACTCAGGTGGACCCGGACGATGTGCCCGTGGGGGCCGTCATCGTGGTCCAGCCCGGCGAGAAGGTCCCCCTGGACGGCGTGGTGCTGGAGGGGACCTCCACCCTGAACACCGCCGCCCTCACCGGCGAGAGCCTGCCCCGGGACGTCACCGGCGGCGACGAGATCGTCAGCGGCTGCATCAACATGACCGGCGTGCTGAAGATCCGCACCACCAAAGCCTTCGGCGAGTCCACCGTGTCCAAGATTCTGGAGCTGGTGGAAAATTCCAGCTCCCACAAGTCCAAGTCCGAGAACTTCATCTCCAAGTTCGCCCGGGTGTATACCCCCGCCGTGTGCGGGGCGGCCCTGGCCCTGGCGGTACTGCCGCCGGTGTTGCGTCTGCTGACGGGGCTTGACGGCGACTGGGGCACCTGGCTGTACCGCGCCCTGTCCTTCCTGGTGGTCAGCTGCCCCTGCGCCCTGGTGATCAGCATTCCCCTGAGCTTCTTTGCGGGCCTGGGCGGCGCCAGCCACGAGGGCATCCTCATCAAGGGCTCCAACTATCTGGAAACCCTGTCCAAAACCAAAACCGTGGTGTTTGACAAAACCGGCACCCTGACCCAGGGGGTGTTCGACGTCACCGGCGTCCACCACAATCAGCTTCCCCGGGAAAAGGTGCTGGAATACGCCGCCCTGGCGGAGTGCGCCTCCTCCCACCCCATCAGCAAGAGCCTGCAGCGGGCCCACGGCGGCCCCATTGACCGCCAGCGGGTCACGGATATCCGGGAATACAGCGGCAACGGCGTGGTGGCCAGGGTGGACGGTGTCAACGTGGCCGTGGGCAACGATAAGCTCATGGATAAGCTGGGCATTGCCTGGCACGATTGCCACAGCGTGGGTACCATTATCCACCTGGCCCTGGACGGCCAGTACGCCGGCCATATTGTCATCTCCGATGTGGAGAAGCCCCACGCTAAGGACGCCATCGCCGCCCTGAAGCGTATCGGCGTGGAAAAAACCGTGATGCTCACCGGTGACCGGGCCAAGGTGGCGGATCACGTGGCGCAGGATCTGGGGGTGGACGAGGTGCACAGCGAGCTGCTGCCTGCTGATAAGGTATCCCAGGTAGAGCGGCTGCTGAGCCGGGCCGGCGGCAAGCTGGCCTTTGTAGGCGACGGCATCAACGACGCACCGGTGCTGTCCCGGGCCGATATCGGCATCGCCATGGGAGCCATGGGCTCCGACGCGGCCATCGAGGCGGCGGACGTGGTGCTGATGGACGACGATCCCCTGAAGATCGCCAAGGCCATCCGTATCTCCCGCAAGTGCATCCGCATCGTATATGAGAACATCGCCTTTGCCCTGATTGTCAAGGCCCTGTGCCTGCTGCTGGTGGCCGTGGGCGCGGCCAACATGTGGGCCGCGATCTTCGGCGACGTGGGCGTGATGGTCATCGCCGTTCTCAACGCCATCCGTGCTTTGCGGGTAAGCAAGCTGTGATGAAACCACAAATTAAATAAGATCATGCCCGGTGCATTGCACCGGGCATGATCTTATTTTGCGGCTTTACTTTTTCTTAGCGTAGGGGGTGTTCTCCAGCGGCAGGGTCAGACGACGCTGGCCATCCAGCCGGTAATAGGCGTCGGCAATGGCGGGGGCCGTGGGGATGGAGGTGATCTCACCGATGCCGATGGCGCCGCCTGCTACCTTCAGGCCGGGCTTTTCCACCACGATGGCCTGGATCTCCGGCGGGATCTGATTGGCCCGGAACAGGCCCAGGGTGCCATATCTGGCAGTGGGCTTGCAGGTGTCGTCAATGGGATACTGCTCTGTCAGCGCATAGCCCATGCTCATGACCACGCCGCCCTCGATCTGCCCCTCGCAGCTGAGAGGGTTCACAGCCTTGCCCACGTCGTGAGCGGCCACCAGCATCTTGATGCGGCCGGTCTCCCGATCCAGGATACACATCTGGGTGGCGTAGCCGTAGGCCACATGGCTGACGGGGTTGGGTACGTCCGCGCCCAGGGGGTCTGTCTTGGCCAGATACTCGCCGTAAAACTCCTGTCCGGCCAGGTCCCGGAGGGCCTTGCCCTCCAGCGCGGCGCAGAGCTTTTCGCAGGCCCGGCGGGTGGCCTCGCCGGTGACCAGGGTCTGGCGGGAGCCGGAGGTGTCGCCGGAATCCGGGGCGATCCAGGTGTTGCTGCGCTCATAGACGATGTCGTCCCGGTGGAGGCCGGTGTTGGTGACCACCACCTGCACCAGCACGGTGCCCAGTCCCTGGCCGATGCAGGACGCGCCGGAGTAAATATGCACCTTGCCATCGTCCTCGACGATGAGCTTGCAGCGGCCCCAATCGGGGATGCCCACGCCCACACCGGCGTTTTTCATGGCGCAGGCGATGCCCACGGGGTCGCCGCTGCGAACGGCCTCGTCATAGGCGGGCTTGATGGCCTCCAGCGTCTCCACCAGGCCCGTGGACTCATCCACGATCTGGCCGTTGGGCAAAACGCCGCCGGGGCGGATGGCATTGCGATAACGGATCTCCCAGGGGCTGATGCCCACCAGATCCGCCATCTCGTTGAGCAGCGTCTCCGTGCAGAAGCAGGTCTGGGTCACGCCAAAGCCCCGGAAGGCCCCGGCGGGAGGATTGTTGGTGTAATACGCGCGGCCCTCGATCTCGAAGTTTTCATAGGCATAGGGCCCCGCCGCATGGGTGCAGGCCCGCTCCAGCACCGGCCCGCCCAGAGAGGCAAAGGCGCCGGTGTCGGACACCACGCTGGCCTTGACGCCCTGGATGATGCCGTTTTCGTCGCAGCCCATGGTGAAGTCCATGTCGAAGCTGTGGCGCTTGGGGTGGACCAGGATGGACTCCTGGCGGGAGAGCTTTACCTTCACCGGCACACGGGCCACATACGCCAGCAGGGCGGCATGGTGCTGGACGGACATGTCCTCCTTGCCGCCGAAGCCGCCGCCCACCAGCATATTCTGGACCTGGCAGTGGTCATAGTCCACCCCCAGCATGGCGGCGCACTCGTGCATGGTGGTGTGCGCGCTCTGGTCCGAGGTCAGCAGCTTCACGCCGCCGTTTTCCAGGGGCAGAGCAACGCAGCACTCCGGCTCCAGGAAGGCGTGCTCGGTCCAGGGGGTGTGGAAGTGCTGGGTCAGCACATATTTTGCATTCTTGATAGCGCCGTCTGCGTCGCCCCGGGAGACGTGCTTATAGGCCTGGACGTTGTTCTCGTCCCCCTCGAACACCAGGGGCGCGTCCGGGGCGGCGGCCTCCCGGGGACTATGCACGGCAGGGAGGACCTCATACTCCACCTTCACCAGCTTCTTGGCGGCCTCCAGGGTCTCCTGGTCCCGGGCGCAGATCAGGGCCACGGAGTCCCCCAGATAGTGGGTGATCTCGCCCACGCCGATCAGGGTGGGCTGGTCCTTCTTCAGGTGGCCCACGTTGACCTTGCCAGGGATGTCCTTCTGGGTCAGTACGCACACCACGCCGGGCAGGGCCTGGGCGGCGCTGACGTCGATGGACAGGACCCGGGCCCGGGCGTACCGGCTGCGCACCGCGCCGCCGTAGCACATCCCGTCCACATACACGTCGTCGGGGTACTGGCCGGTGCCCAGCACCTTTTCCTCCACGTCCAGCCGGTGGACCCGGCTGCCCATTTTCCAGTCATCGGCGGAGGCCTTCGGCAGCTTCCCCTCCCGGAAAATCTTGGCCGCCAGCAGGATGCCGTCGATGATCTTCACATAGCCGGTGCAGCGGCAGATGTTGTTGCGGATGGCGAAGGCGGCCTCCTCCCGGGTGGGATCGGGATTCACGTCCAGCAGCCCCTTGGCGGAGATGACCATGCCGGGGATGCAGAAGCCGCACTGAACGGCTCCCGCCTCGCCGAAGGCGAAGGTATACACCTGCTTTTCCCAATCGGAAAGGCCCTCCACCGTGAGAACGGTCCGCCCCTCCAGCCGGTCGGTCTGGGGGATGCAGGCCTTGGTGGGCTTGCCGTCGATGAGGACGTGGCAGGTGCCGCAGGCACCCTCGCTGCACCCGTCCTTAACGGAGGTCAGGTGCAGGGTATCCCGCAGAAAGCGGATGAGCTTCTGATTTTTTTCCACGGTCACGCTCTGCCCGTTAACGGTGAAGGTTGCCATGTGATCGTCTCCTTTGTCCCGGCCCGCCGACATATGGGGGCATGATCTCAAACATTACCGGTAATTATACCATATTCATTCATTCTTCGCAAGGTGAAGCCTTATCCTTCTTTCAGAATAACCCGGGGCTTGCTTTTCCGGTCCAACGAGTGTATGATGGCAAAAATAATAAACACAGAGAGGAGTTCTGACAATGGATCTGACGGAAAAGTGCCTGGAAAGCCGGGAGGTATACAAGGGCCGCGTCCTTCGGCTGCGGGTGGACACGGTGGCCCTGCCCAACGGGAAAACATCCCTGCGGGAGGTGGTGGAGCACCCCGGCGGCGTGGGGATCCTGGCCCTGGACGAAAACGGCTGCGTTCCCATGGTGACCCAGTACCGCTATGCCTTCTCCCGGACGCTGCTGGAGATCCCTGCCGGGAAGCGGGAGCCCGGCGAGGAGCCCTTCGTCACCGCCCAGCGGGAACTGAAGGAGGAAGTGGGGGCCACGGCGGCGGATTGGCAGCCCCTGGGACAGATCATCGCCTCCCCGGGCTGCTATGACGAGGTGCTGCATCTGTACCTGGCCCGGGGCCTGACCTTCGGCGACACCCATCCCGACGAGGACGAGTTCCTGTCCGTCCGGCGCATCCCCTTTCAGGAGCTGGTGCAGCGGTGCCTCAGCGGCGAGATTCAGGACGGCAAAACCGTCACCGCCGTGCTGAAGGCAAAGTTCCTGCTGGGGCTGTGATTTTCCCGAAAAAACAGTGGACAAGCGGCATTAGTTGTGGTAATATGAGAAATTAACAAAAGAGATAACGCTTTTGCAGTTTCGTTTCCGCTCTGTGCGGGAGAAAGGAAGGATTTCGTCATGGCTGTGAAGGAAAGCTACGCAGGGAAAATCAACCGCAAGCTCAACAAGAAGCTCCATGTCATCGACGTGGCGGCGGGCCGTGTCCCGGCAGACCTGGTGCTGAAAAACGCTGCATACGTCAACGTGTTCTCCAACGAGCTGTGCCGCGGGGACATCGCCGTGGCCGAGGGACTCATTGTGGGCATGGGCGAATACCACGGCAAGGTGGAGGCGGACGTAGGCGGCAAGATCGTGCTGCCGGGCTTCATCGACGCCCACATTCACCTGGAAAGCTCCCTGGTAAGCCCCAAGGAGTTTGCCAAGGCTGTGCTGCCCCACGGCACCACCACCGTCATCACCGACCCCCACGAGATCGCCAACGTCATGGGCACCGATGGCATCGAGTATATGCTCCAGGCCACCGAGGACCTGCCGGTGGACGTGCGGTTCATGCTGCCCTCCTGCGTTCCGGCCACGCCGCTGGACGAGTCCGGAGCCAATCTGGACTATCGGGCCATCGACTCCTTCTATGACCATCCCCGGGTCCAGGGCCTGGCGGAGATGATGAACTTTGTGGGCATCATCAACGGCGACAGCCAGGTGGTGGAAAAGATCGTGGCCTCCCAGGCCCACCACAAGAAGATCGACGGCCACGCCCCGGGCCTTACCGGCAACGACCTGAACGCCTACATCGCCGCCGGCGTGTATTCCGACCATGAGTGCTCCAACGTGGAGGAGGCTATGGCCAAGCTGGAGCGGGGACAGTTCATTATGATCCGGGAGGGCACCGCCGCCCGGAACCTGGAGGCCCTGGCCCCCCTGCTGTGCGAGAAGTACATCGAGCGGTGCATGTTCTGCACCGACGACAAGCACCCCAACGACCTGCTGGAAAAGGGCCACATCGACTACATCGTCAAAAAGGCCATCTCCCTGGGCGCGGACCCCATCATGGCGGTGAAGGCCGCCGGGTACACCGCCGCCCGGTACTTCCTGCTGAATAACCGCGGCGCCATTGCCCCCGGGTATCTGGCGGACTTTGTGGTCATCGACAACTGGGAGAACTTCGAGATCGAGATGGTCTATAAGAAGGGCAAGCTCATGTACGACGGCGTTCTGCGGGACTTCGACACCCCGGAGATCGACCCCTATCTGGTCAAGCGGGCCCACGACACCTTCCATGTGGCCTCCCTGTCCGCCGCCGACTTCACCGACAAGCGCCCCCACGCCGTCATCGGCATGGTGCCCGGCGAGATCGTGTCCGAGGACGCGGGCTATGCCGACCACATCGACCTGGAGCAGGACATTCTCAAGATCGCCGTGATCGAGCGGCATAAGAACACCCACCACATCGGCCTGGGCTATATCAAGGGCTACGGCCTTAAGCATGGCGCCGTGGCCACCTCCATCAGCCACGACAGCCACAACATCATCGTGGTGGGCACCTCCGAGGAGGACATGGCCGCCGCCGCCAACCGCATTGTGGAGAATCGCGGCGGCATCACCGTAATGGACGGCGGCCAGATCCTGGGCGAGGTGGCCCTGCCCATCGCGGGCATCATGTCCGACGACAGCCTGGTGATGGTGAACAGCGCCCTGGAGGCCGCCAAGGACGAGGCCTTCCGGCTGGGCGTGTCCCGAGGCATCGACCCCTTCATGACCCTGAGCTTCATGGCTCTGCCGGTGATCCCGTCCCTGCGGCTGACCACCCGGGGCGTGTTCGACGTGCTGACCCAGCGGTATGTGTGATGGGCTGCTGCCTCTGAACCTCCTGGAGCTGACCTGGCACTGCCGAAAAAACTGACGATGAAAAACGGGATATCCGGCGTCTCGAACCGGGTATCCCGTTTGAATCCCTCATTATATAACAAACAGCCGCGCATGCCCAAGCGCGGCTGTTTGTTATGTTTGGGGTAGGAAAATCCCCATGGAAAAGATGGGCAGCAGGCGCTGCCAGGTATTTTCAGCGGCGAAGGAGGTAAACCATAGCCGCTCTCGGCTGCAAAATCAGAACTGGAGACGATTCTCCTTGGACCAGGTGGTCAGGTTCAGACGGGGGTAGCGCCGTCGCAGCTCCTCGGCGGTCTCGGCGTCGCCGCCGGTCATCAGAATGCGGTTGATGGCCTCCACATCGGCGGCCGGCATACCGTGGTCGGCGGTCTTGCCGCAGTCGCGGCAGGTATAGGTCCCGTTCTCGGAAACCGTCACCTCACTGCTGCCGCAGAAGGCACAGCGATGCATCTTTGTAATCAGAGCCATTTTCGATTTCTCCTCTCTTTCCTCAAGTCCATGGGTAGGATATCATAGAATTTTACATTTGTAAAACGCATATTTTCGATTGAAGTCATGAAAAAAAGGGTGTACAATGAGGAATACAGTCAAAGAAAGACGAGGTGGGGGACATGAGCGCCACAAAATACCAGATTTTCCTGAAAACCGTGGAATGCGGCAGCTTTACCAAGGCGGCGGAGGAGCTGAACTTCTCACAGTCCGGGATCAGCCACGCCATCAGCTCCCTGGAGGAGGAGCTGGGAGTAACCCTGCTGAGCCGGAACCGGGGCGGCGTGACCCTGACCGGCGACGGCCGGGCCCTGCTTCCGCAGATTCAGCAGCTCTGCACGGAATATCACCGACTGGCCCAGCAGGCGGCGGACCTGCGGGGCATGGACGCGGGCCTTGTGAAGGTGGCCTCGTTTTCCAGCGTCTCCGCCCAGTGGCTGCCCATGATTCTGAAGTCTTTCAGCAAGCTGTATCCGGCCATCGAGTTCGAAATTCAGACCTGCGACTTCTACGACCAGATCGAGGAGCTGATCATCACCGGGCAGGCGGACTGCGGATTTCTGCGGATGCCGTCCCTGAAGGGACTGCAGGTGTACCCCCTGCACCTGGACCAACTGAAGGTCATTGTGCCCTGCGGGCATCCTCTGGCCAACAGCGATCCCTTTCCGGTGGAGGCCCTGGCCACGGAGCCGGTGATCCAGCTGGAGGAGGGAGACGATTACGAAATCCGGGCCGCCTTCGACGAAATGGGCGTGCGGCCCCATGTGCGATATATCGCACGGGAGGACCGGACCATTCTGTCCATGGTGTCCAACGGCCTGGGCATCAGTCTGCTGCCGGAGCTGATGGTGCGCCACAGTCCCTATCCGCTGGTGGTCTGCCAGCCGCCCAAGGCCTTTTATCGGCGCATCGCCATCGGCGTCAAGGACGAGAAGGCCCTGTCCAACTCCACCCAGCGGTTTGTGGACCACGTCCGGGCCTGGGTCCAGGTGAACGGGTTCAAATAAGATGATTTTCCTGCTTTACAAATCCAGCCGACTGGGCTATGATGGGGAGTAGTATATAGAATAAAGGAGAGGCTTCCATGATCTATTTCAACAGCGACTATCTGGAGGGCGCTCATCCCAGCGTGATGGCGCGGCTCAACGAGACCAATATGGTGCAGACCGTGGGCTACGGCGAGGACGAATACTGCGCGGCGGCCCGGGAGAAGATCCGCGCCGTCTGCCAGGCGCCGGAGGCTGACGTTCACTTCCTGGTGGGTGGCACCCAGACCAACACCACCGTGATCGCCTCCATTCTGCGGCCCTGGCAGGGTGTGCTGTCCGCCGACAGCGGACACATCAACTGCCACGAGGCGGGAGCCATCGAGTCCACCGGACACAAGGTCATCACCCTGCCTGCGGCAGAGGGGAAGATCACCGCCCAGCAGGTGCAGGATTATGTGGAGTGGCACCGGAACGACGAGTCCACCGAGCACATTGTCCAGCCCGGCATGGTGTATATCTCCCACCCCACCGAGGGCGGCACCCTGTATTCCAAGGCGGAGCTGACGGCTCTGTACGACACCTGCCGGAAATACGGCCTGCCGCTGTTCATCGACGGGGCCCGGCTGGGCTACGGCGTCATGGCCGACGGCTCTGAGCTGACCATACCGGAGATCGCCCGTCTGTGCGACGTGTTCTATATCGGCGGCACCAAGGTGGGAGCCCTGTTCGGCGAGGCCGTGGTGATCATGAACCCGGCGCTGAAGAAGGATTTCCGCTTCATCATGAAGCAGCGGGGCGGCCGCATGGCCAAGGGCCGTCTGCTGGGCATCCAGTTTGACTCCCTGTTCACCGACGATCTGTACTTCAAGATTTCCCGCCACGCCGACGAGATGGCCTATCAGATTCGAGACATCTTCGTGTCCGCCGGTTATCCGCTGCTGTTTGACTCTCCCACCAACCAGCAGTACCCCATTATGCCGGACGATGAGCTGGCGGAGCTGGGGAAGAACTTCGGCTATGAATACTGGGAGCGGGTGGATAAGACCCATTCCGGCGTGCGCTTCTGCGCCAGCTGGGCCACCACCCAGGAGCACGTGGACGCCCTGCGGGCCGCCGTACAGGCCCTGCGAAAATAATAAAAACCGGAACAAATTGGAACAATTTGAGGAGGAACGACACATGGAAACATACGGACTGGAAAAGCTGGGCATCATCAACGCCGGGGCGGTGTACCGCAATCTAACGCCGGCGCAGCTGGTGGAGCACGCTCTGCGCCGGGGGGAGGGCACCCTGTCCAACACCGGAGCCCTGGTGGTCAAGACCGGGAAGTACACCGGCCGCAGCGCCAACGACAAGTTCATTGTGGACACCCCCGCCGTCCATGACGACATCGCCTGGGGCAAGGTGAACCGGCCCATGGACAAGGCCCGGTTCGACGCCATCTATGCCAAGGTCACGGCGTATCTGCAGAATAAGGACGTGTTCATTTTCGACGGCTTCGCCGGAGCGGACCCCAAGTATACCAAGGCCTTCCGCATCGTCAACGAGCTGGCCAGCCAGAATCTGTTCATCCACCAGCTGCTGCGCCGCCCCACGGCGGACCAGCTGGAGAGCTTCCATGAGGATTACACCATCATCGCCGCCCCCGGCTTCAAGTGCATTCCCGAGGTGGACGGCACCCGCTCCGAGGCTGCCGTTCTGGTGGACTATGAGGCCCATCTGGTGGTGATCTGCGGCACTCAGTATGCCGGCGAGATCAAGAAGTCCGTGTTCTCCGTGATGAACTATGTCCTGCCCAAGCAGGGTGTGTTCCCCATGCACTGCTCTGCCAACATCGGCAAGGACGGCGACTCCGCCGTGTTCTTCGGCCTGTCCGGCACCGGCAAGACCACCCTGTCCGCCGATCCCGCCCGCAAGCTCATCGGCGATGACGAGCACGGCTGGGCCGACGACTCCGTGTTCAACTTCGAGGGTGGGTGCTACGCCAAGTGCATTAACCTCTCTCCCGAGGGCGAGCCGGAGATCTACAACGCCATCCGCTTCGGCGCGCTGGTGGAGAACGTGGTCATGGACCCCGACACCCGGGAGTTCGACTTCGACGACGACTCCCTGGCGGTGAACAGCCGGGTGGGCTATCCCGTGGAGTACATCCCCAATGCAGAGCTCTCCGGCATGAGCCCCAGCGTACCAAAGACGGTGATCTTCCTGACGGCGGACGCCTACGGCGTGCTGCCTCCCATCAGCAAGCTGGATAAGAACCAGGCCATGTATTACTTCGTCTCCGGCTTCACCAGCAAGGTGGCCGGCACTGAGATCGGCGTCACCGAGCCGGTGCCCACCTTCTCCACCTGCTTCGGCGAGCCCTTCCTGCCCCTGGATCCCTCCGTATATGCCGCCATGCTGGCGGACAAGGTGGAAAAGTCCGGCGCAAAGGTCTATCTGGTGAACACCGGCTGGAACGGCACCGGCAAGCGCATGAAGCTCCGCTACACCCGGGCCATGGTCACCGCCGCCCTGACCGGCGAGATCGAGAAGGCGGAGTTCGTCACCGACCCCACCTTCGGCGTCCAGGTGCCCACCTCCATCGAGGGCGTGCCCAGCGAGCTGCTGATCCCCGCCAACACCTGGGAGGATCAGGCGGCCTATGAGGCCAGCTGCAGGAAGCTGGCGGCCAGCTTTGTGGAGAATTTCAAGAAGTATACCCGCATGAGCGCGGAAGTGGTGGCCGCAGGCCCCAAGGCGTAACGAAACAGCAACCGGGCTGGGCGTGAAACCCAGCCCGGTTTTTACAAAAGGAGAACCTATGTTAGAACTGCGTATTCTGGTGGACGACATCGACTATGACTCCATTGCGGAGTATCTGATCCCTGCGGTGGCGGAGAAGCTGCGCCGGGAGGAAAAGGGCGGCATCCTGGGAAACGTCCTGGCCGGGAACCCGGACGTGGCGGCCTCCGTGGCCCGGACGGTACTGGGGACCATGAGCCAGGAGCAGAAGGACCAGCTGCTGGTGCAGCTGGTGACCAAAAATCGCGAAAAGCTGCTGGATAAGGGAAACCAGGCCGTCCGCAGCCGGGGCATCGGCGTGCAGCTGTGCGACGTGGCGGTGCGGAAGCTCTGAAAAAACGGCCAAATATCGGCAGGACAGCCGCCCCGGCGGGCGGCTGTTCTTTTTTGCTTGTAATCGAAGAGAATTTCTGATATAATGCACTTATATGCTAATTTGGGGAGGAAGCCCTGTGGGATATCTGGAAAATTTGTGGAATGCGCTGGACTTTGGCTCCCTGCGGGATATGGTTCTGCGGCTGGTGTCGGTGTTCCTGTGCCTGACGGTGCATGAAACGTGTCACGGGCTGGCAGCGCTGGCTTTGGGGGATCCCACGGCCAAGCGGGCCCGGCGGCTGAGCCTGAACCCCCTGCGCCACATCGACTGGTTCGGCCTGCTGATGATGGTAACGGTGGGCTTCGGCTGGGCCAAGCCCGTGCCGGTGGACCCCCGGTATTTCCGCCGGCCCAAGCAGGGCATGGCCCTGACGGCCCTGGCGGGGCCGGTGTCCAACTTTTTGCTGGCGCTGGTGCTGCTGTTTGCGGGACGGCTGGTGTATGACTATGCCCCGTATTCCGCCGCCAACCAGCGGTTGCTGACCTTTCTGCTGACCACGGCGATCCTGTCTCTGGGCCTGGGGCTGTTCAACCTGATCCCTATCCCGCCGCTGGACGGCAGCAAGGTGCTGTTCTCTCTGCTTCCTGACCGGGCCTACAACACCATGCTGCGCTATGAGCGATACGGCATGCTGCTGCTGTGGGCGGTGGTGCTGCTGGGCGTGGGGGACAGATGGATGAGCGCCGCCATCCAGTGGACCTATGAGCTATTCTGCCGCGTGGTCGGCTTTTAAGAGGGTACAGGCAATTGGAAAGTCCCATTTATAAGCTGGAAAAGGTGGTTCAGGGGAAAGAGGAGCTTCAGGATTTCGAGGGGCCTCTGGACCTGATCCTGTTCCTGCTGAGCAAAAATAAAATCGAGATACAGGACATCCCCATTGCCCTGATCCTGGACCAGTATCTGGCGTATCTGGACCGGCGCAAGGAGATGGACCTGGAGGTGGCCAGCGAGTTTGTGACCATGGCCGCCCACCTGATGTATATCAAGACCCGGATGCTCCTGTCCCTGGAGGACGAGGAGGCAAAAAACGAGATGGACGCCCTGATCCAGTCCCTGGCGGAGCGCCAGCGGGGCGAGGCCTATGCCCGGGTGCGCCGCCTGGCGGAGCTGCTGGGCCCCATGGGCGAGTTTGGCCGCAGCATCCTGACCCGGGACCCCGAGCCTATGGAGCGGGGCAAGGTATATGAATACGACCAGCAGCCCGCCGACCTGGTCATCGCCATGCAGGAGGTCACCGACCGCCGGGGCCAGGCGGAAACGCCGCCTCTGCGGGCCTTTGACGAGATCGTCCGGCGGGAGCCCTATTCCGTGGAGCAGAAGGCCAAGGAGATCGTCCGGCGGCTGAAGGAGGGCGGCATCACCCGGTTTCTGCTGCTGTTCCGGGGCAGCCGCAGCCGCAGCGAGCTGGTGGCCACGTTTATGGCGGTGCTGGAGCTGTGCCGCAGCCGGATCATCCGGCTGGCCGGACCCGCCGCCGACTGCACCGTTACCTGCCGGGAGGACCCGGAAAACACCGAGGAATAAAACATGGAAGCAATGGAAATGAAAGAAATAGAGGCCGCGGTAGAGGGAATTCTGTTCGCCTCCGGGGAACCGGTGGCGGCGGACCGCATCGCCGTGGCCCTGGACCTGGACCGGGACACCGTGGACCAGGTGCTGCGCCGCCTGGCGGACTACTACAGCTATGAGCGCCGGGGTATGCGCCTGGTGCGGATGGAGGATACCTGGCAGCTGTGCTCCGCTCCGGAGTACGCCGACCTGATCCGCCGGGCCTTCGAGATCCGCAAGCCTGCGAAGCTGTCCCAGCCGGCCCTGGAGGTGCTGACCATCATCGCCTACTATCAGCCCACCACCCGGGCCTATGTGGACCAAATTCGCGGCGTGGACAGCGCCTACACCGTGGGCCTGCTGCTGGACCGGCACCTGATCGAGGAGTGCGGGCGGCTGCAGGTGCCGGGACGGCCCCGGCTGTACCGCACCACCAAGGCGTTTCTGCGGGCATTTCATCTGAACTCGCTGGACGATCTGCCGGAGATCCCGGGCCTGGAGGCCGACGGACAGCTGCGGCTGGATGACGACGGCGCCGTTCAGGAGTCGGAACAATAAGCAATAGAAGGGGGACCCCACATGGTTGCACTGTGGATACTGGGCATACTGCTGGCACTGATCGTGGCGGTGCTGTTTCTGCGGGTGGGGGTGCGCATTGCCTTCGGGCAGGAGCTGCGGGTCACCGCCGTGGCGGGGCCTGTGCGGATACAGATCGTGCCGAGTCCCCCGAAAAAGCCCAAAAAACAGAAAAAGCACAAGGAGAAAAAGAATCCACCCGAAAAGCAGAAGGCAGCGCCCCGGGAGAAGCGGAAGCTGGGCCTGACGCCCGGCGATATCCGGTCGGCCCTGCCGTATCTGTGGAAGTCCCTGAAAGGGGCCCTGCGAAAGACCCGGCAGCGGCTGCGGGTGGACCCCCTGCGCCTGTCGCTGGTCCTGGGCGGGGAACCGGACCCTGCCGCCTCCGCCGAGACCTACGGCTGGATCAGCGCGGCGGTGTGGACCTTTATGCCCCGGCTGGAGGAGCTGATGCGGATCCCCGATCCCTACATCCACCTGGACGTGGACTATTCCGCCGCCGAAATCAAAGCGGAAGGGGAGGTGGGCCTGTCCTTCCAGATCCGGGACCTGTTTGCCATCGGCTTTGCCTTCGGCATCCCGGTGCTGAAGTGGCTGCTCCGGTGGAAGAAGGAGAAAAAGCCCCGGGAGGAGGCCCAGAAGGCCGAAAATCCCGAAAAGCCCCAGGAACCTGTGACCAACGATGAAAAAAGCGCCTGATATAAAAACGAAAGGATGACACCCATGGAAAACAATGAGAGAAAGAACAATTCCCTGACGGAGCTGATGGAGGCATCCATGAGCAAGATCCGGGATATGGTGGATTCCAACACCATCATCGGCGAGCCCATCCAGACCCCCGATGGCGTGACCCTGATTCCCGTATCCCGGCTGAGCTTCGGCTTCGGCTGCGGCGGCGGCGATTACGGCAAGCAGGCCCCCAAATTCGGCG
The DNA here is from genome assembly GCF_020687045.1 of Brotocaccenecus cirricatena. Taxonomy (NCBI): domain Bacteria; kingdom Bacillati; phylum Bacillota; class Clostridia; order Eubacteriales; family Oscillospiraceae; genus Brotocaccenecus; species Brotocaccenecus cirricatena. The sequence goes on along the minus strand of NZ_JAJEPW010000036.1, from coordinate 8,275 downwards.
GCGCCAGCACCGCCGGTGTCAAGGTGGAGCCGGTGGCTTTCCTGGTGGTGAAGGACGGCGTCACCCGGGTGATGCCCGTGGCCCTGCCCGCCGTGGGCACCGTGGACCGGGTCATCGACCTGGTGCCCCAGGTCATGGACCGGGTGGAGAATTTCATCGACAAGAAGAAAGCGGCAAAAGAGACGTTCTGAGTGAATAAGATGGGGTCATCACGGATGGATTCGGGGTGATCTCATTGAGAAAACGGACGTGGCTGCTGGTGGGGCTGGCGCTGTGGTGGTGCCTGACGCCGGTGCGGGTGTGGGGCGTGTCCACCAGCGCCTCTGCCGCCGTGCTGATGGACGCGGACACCGGGCAGGTGCTGTTTGACCACAACGGCGGCCGGCGGATGCTCATCGCCAGCACCACCAAGATCATGACGGCCCTGGTGGCGCTGGAACGCGCCTCGCCTACGGACGTCATCACTGTAAAGCAGGAACACATGACAGAGGGCTCCTCCATGTACCTCAAGCCCGGAGAGCGGGTGACGGTGGAGGAGCTGCTGTACGGCCTGCTGCTGTGCTCCGGCAACGACGCGGCGGAGGCCCTGGCCGACGGCTGCGGCGGGACGGCATCCTTTGTCCGGCGGATGAACGGCCTGGCAGGGGAGCTGGGGATGGAGGACACCTCCTTTGAAAATCCCAGCGGTCTGGACGGCCAGGCCCACTATTCCACCGCCCGGGACATGGCCCGTCTGGCGGCCTATGCCGCCGGGAACCATACCTTTGTGCGCCTGTGCTCCACCCGGAGCGTCACCATCGGCGGGCGCACCATGACCAATCATAACCGGCTTCTGCGGGCGGTGCCCGGGTGCATCGGCATGAAGACCGGCTACACCAGAGCCGCGGGACGGACCCTGGTCAGCGCTGCTGAACGGGACGGCCGGCGGCTGGTGGCTGTCACCCTGCAGGACGGCAACGACTGGGCGGATCATGCCGCCCTGTATGACTGGGGCTTTGCCCAACCCGCCGGGCAGGAGACGGCGGACCACCGCCGGGAGGATACGCCGTGAAGGAGCGACTGCAAAAGATCATAGCGGCTGCCGGGATATGCTCCCGCCGGGCGGCGGAGGAGCTGCTGCGGCAGGGCCGGGTCCGGGTCAACGGACAGTCCGCCGCCCTGGGAGACCAGGCGGACCCGGAGTCGGACATCGTCACGGTGGACGGCCAGCCCCTGCGGCGGGACACCCGCCGGGTGTACCTGATGCTGAACAAGCCCCGGGGCTATGTCACCACCCTGTCCGATGAGCGGGGGCGGCGGACGGCGGCGGAGCTGGTGTCCGGCTGCGGCGCGCGGGTGTACCCTGTGGGGCGGCTGGACATGGACTCCGAGGGCCTGCTGCTGATGACCAACGACGGGGCCTGGATGCAGCGGCTACTGCACCCCAGCCACCAGATCGAGAAGGAATACCGGGTCACGGTGACGGGCCCGGTGGAGGGGGCCGCCCAGCGGCTGGCCGCCATCCGGGACCTGGAGGGGGAGCGCATCCGCCCGGCCCGGGTCCGGGAACTATGGCGGGACGGCAGCAAGGCCGCCCTGTCCGTCACCATCCATGAGGGAAAAAACCGCCAGATCCGCCGGATGTGCCGCCAGGCGGGACTGGCGGTGCGGCGCTTGCAGCGGGTGCGGGAGCACACGCTGACGCTGGGGGACCTACCAGTGGGGCAGTGGCGGTATCTGACGCAGCAGGAGCTGCGCGATTTGGAAGGAAGCGAGAAGTCGTGAGCAAAAACGTGCTCCAGACCATACGAAGCCGGACGGACAGCTTTTCCCGGGGGCAGAAGCGCATTGCCGACTATATTCTGATGAATTATGACAAGGCGGCGTTTATGACCGCCGGGCACCTGGGGCGCAAGGCCCAGGTCAGCGAGTCCACGGTGGTGCGGTTCGCCTCCCAGCTGGGGTACGACGGGTACCCCAATATGCAGCGGGCCCTGCAGGAGCTGGTCCGGGGCAAGCTCACGTCCCTGCAGCGCATCCAGGTGTCCCGGGATCAGATGCAGGAGCAGGATGTGCTCACCGGCGTGATGCAGCGGGACATGAACAGCATCCACACCGCCATCGAAAGCGTGGACCGGGCCGCCTTTGACCAGGTGGTGGACCGGTTGCTGACGGCCAGCCATATCTATCTGATGGGTGTGCGGTCGTCGGCATTTCTGGCGGGGTATCTGAACTTTTATCTGCACCTGATGTTCAAGAACGTCACCCTGGTGCAGAATGCCGCCGCCGGCGAGATCTTCGAGCAGCTCAGCCAGATCGGCCCCGGGGACGTGCTGGTGGGCATCAGCTTCCCCCGGTACTCCCAGATGGCCATCCACGCCGTGGAGTATGCCCGGGACCGGGGCGCCGACGTGGTGGCCATCACCGACGGGCAGATGTCGCCCCTTTACCGGATGGCCACGGTATCGCTGCTGGTGCGCAGCGACATGATCTCCTTTGTGGACTCCATGGCTGCTCCCCTGAGCCTGCTGAACGCACTGATCGTGGCGGTGGGGCGGCAGAAAAACGAGGAAGTATCCGGCACCTTCTCCCAGCTGGAGAATGTCTGGTCCAAATACAACATATTCGGGAAAACGGAAGATGAATCATAAGCGTATCGCGGTGGTGGGCGGAGGAGCCGCCGGACTGATGGCGGCTATCGCCGCCGCCGAGGGCGGCGGACAGGTGACGCTGCTGGAGCCCAACGACCGTCTGGGCAAAAAACTGAACATCACCGGCAAGGGCCGGTGCAACGTGACCAACAACTGCTCCCGGGAGGAGCTTCTGCAGAACATCCCCCGGAACGGGCGGTTTCTGTACGGGGCCTTCGCCCGGTTCGACAGCCGGGACGCCATGGCCTTTTTTGAGAAGCTGGGCGTCCCCCTGAAAACCGAGCGGGGCAACCGGGTGTTTCCCCAGTCGGACTGCGCCTTCGACGTTTCCGGGGCCCTGCGCCGCCGGTGCGAAAGGCTGGGTGTGAAGTGGGTCCGGGACCGGGCCGTATCCGTGGACACGGACGGGGGCCGGGTCTGCGGCGTCACCGGACAGCAGGGAACCTACCCGGCGGAGGCGGTGATCCTGGCTACCGGCGGCGTCAGCTATCCCGGCACCGGCTCCACCGGCGACGGATACCGCATGGCGGCGGCCCTGGGCCACGGGATCGTGCCGCCCTGCGGCTCCCTGGTGCCTCTGGTCAGCGGGGACGATGCCTGTCGCCGGATGCAGGGCCTGGCCCTGAAAAATGTGGAGCTGACGGCCCTGAACGGGAAGAATAAGGTGCAGTTCCGGGATTTCGGCGAGCTGCTGTTCACCCATTTCGGCGTGTCGGGACCTCTGGTGCTGTCCGCCAGCGCCCACCTGCGGCACTGGGACCGGGAGCAGTACCGTCTGTCCATCGACCTGAAGCCGGCGCTGGACCGGGAAAAGCTGGAGGCCCGCATCCTGCGGGACCTGGGGGAGAATCCCAACCGGGACTTCGAGAAGATACTGGCTGGCCTGGTACCCCACAGCATGGTGCCGGTGATACTGGAGCGGCTGGAGATCCCGGCGGGGCTGAAGGCCAACTCCGTGACGAAGGCCCAGCGCCGGGCACTGGAGGAGATGCTGAAGGGCTTCACTGTGTCCGTTACCGGACCGAGACCGGTGGCGGAAGCTATCGTCACCTCCGGCGGCGTGAAGGTGAACCAGGTGCAGCCGTCTACCATGGAATCAAAGCTGACCCCGGGGCTTTATTTTGCCGGGGAAATACTGGATGTTGACGCCTATACCGGCGGCTTCAACCTGCAGATCGCCTGGTCCACCGGGCATCTGGCGGGGACAAGCGCCGCCGTGGCGGAAGGAGAATGAGCATGGCCGAAAAATATTCCGTAGCCATAGACGGCCCCTCCGGGGCCGGAAAGAGCACCCTGGCCAAGGCGGCGGCAGCGGCGCTGGGCATCTGTTATGTGGACACCGGGGCCATTTACCGCACCATCGGATACGGGGTGTACCGCCGGGGGATCGACCCGTCGGACGCCGGAGCCGTGGCGGCGGTGCTGCCGGATATGCAGCTGGAAATGCGCTATGACCAGGCGGGCCTGCAGCGGATGATGCTGGCCGGGGAGGACGTGACGGATCAGATCCGCCTGCCGGAGATGTCCCGGTACGCCTCCATCGTCTCCGCCATTCCGGCGGTGCGGGACTTCCTGCTGGAGCTGCAGCGGGAGCAGGCCCGGCGTCACAGCGTCATCATGGACGGCCGGGACATCGGCACGGTGGTGCTGCCGGATGCCACGGTGAAGATTTTCCTCACCGCCGCGCCGGAGGTGCGGGCCATGCGCCGCTTCCGGGAGCTGGAGCAGCGCGGCACTTCCCAGCCCTATGACCAGGTGCTCCGGGAGATCGTGGACCGGGACTATGCCGACACCCACCGGTCCATCGCCCCGCTGCGCCGGGCGGAGGATGCCGTGGAGCTGGACACCGGCGCCCTGACCTTTGAGGAGAGTCTGCGCCTGCTGCTGGAGACCATAAGGAGGCGGGCAAAGCTGTGAAAAATCCGCATTTTGTCCGGATTCAGAAAATCCTGGGGCCGCTGGTGCGGTTCCTGTTCCCCATTTCCCTGGAGGGGACGGAAAATCTGCCGGAGGACCGGCCGGTGATGCTCTGCGCCAACCACAGCAGCGCCTGGGATCCCATTTTGTTCGTGGCAGCCATATGGACGGGTTATCCCCTGCGGATCATGGCCAAAAAGCAGCTGCTGCGGATTCCCATCCTGGGCAGCATTCTCAAGGCCATCGGCGTGTTTGCCGTGGACCGGGGCAACTCGGATATCCAGGCGGGGAAAACCGCCATCCAGAGCCTGAAGCAGGGCTGGAACCTGCTGATCTTCCCGGAGGGCACCCGGGTGAAGGACCCGGGCCATGCGGAGGTCAAGGGCGGCGCGGCCATGATGGCCATTCGCTCCGGGGTGGACATGGTGCCCATGTTCATCGACACGAAAAAGCGCCTGTTCCATCGGGTGCACATCATCATCGGCCGGCCCTATACCCCGGTGTACACCGGGCGCAAGGGCACGGCGGAGGAATACCGGGCCAACGCCGACGAGATCATGCGGCGGGCCTATGCATTGGGAGGGATCGTATGCCGGTGATCCAGGCGAGAAGCGCCGGTTTCTGCTACGGCGTCCGCCGGGCCGTGGAGCTGGCGGAGAAAACCGCTCAGGAGAGCGGCAGCTGCGTCATGCTGGGCAGCATCATCCACAACGCCAACGTGGTGGCCCGGCTGGAACGGCTGGGGGCCCGTCAGGTGGATTCTCCGGATGCGGTCCGCCCCGGGGACACGGTGATCATCCGCTCCCACGGGGAGACCCGGCAGGTGCTGGAGCGGCTGGAGGCCATGGGGGCCCGGTGCGTCAACGCTACCTGTCCCAACGTTCTGCACATCCAGCATATCGTGTCCCGGGCCGGTCAGGCCGGGCGCATGCCCCTGGTCATCGGCGAGCCCCATCACCCGGAGGTCATGGGCGCGGCCAGCTGGTGGGACGGGACCCTGGTGTTTCCGGGGCCGGAGGAGCTGGAGCGGTGGCTGCTGGAGGACCCGGCCCGCCGGGACCTGCCCCTGACGGCGGTGGCCCAGACCACCTGCGTCCGGAGCATCTGGGAAAGTTCAAAAAAAATTCTAAAAAAACTGTGTACAAACGCGGAATTATTTGATACAATATGTGATGCTACGCATAGACGTCAGTCCGAGGCGGCGGAGATTGCCTCCCGGGTGGACGTCATGGTCGTGGTCGGAGATCGTAAAAGTGCCAACACCAAACATTTGACAGAGATTTGCCGTGAGCTGTGCCCCAGAGTGTACCAGATCGAGGGGGCGGAGGAGCTTACACCGGACCTTTTTATTGGATGTTCATTGGCGGGACTTACGGCCGGCGCGTCCACACCGGCGGGCATCATTAAGGAGGTATATACAACGATGAGCGAAGAAATCAAGAACAACGAAATCAAGGAAGAGAGCTTCGAGGAGCTGCTGGACAAATCTTTCAAGACTTTAAATACAGGAGAGAAGGTAACCGGTATCGTGACGGCTGTTGGTCCCACCGAGGTTCAGGTGGACCTGGGCTGCAAGCAGGCCGGCTACATTGCCGTGGACGAGCTGTCCGCTGATCCCAACGTGAAGCCCGAGGACGTGGTGAAGGTCGGCGACGAGATCGAGACCTACATCATCCGCGTCAACGACGTGGAGGGCTATGCCATGCTGTCCAAGAAGCGCCTGGACGCCGTGAAGGTCTGGGAGGACATCGAGGAGGCCCGCGAGAACAAGACCACCCTGGAGGGCAAGGTTACCGAGGAGAACAAGGGCGGCATCGTCGTCAACGTCAAGGGCGTGCGCGTGTTCGTTCCCGCTTCCCAGAGCGGCCAGCCCCGCGGCGCGGACCTGTCCGAGATGATCGGCCAGACCGTGTCCCTGCGGATCACCGAGGTCAACCGTGCCCGCCGCCGGGTGGTGGGTTCCATCCGTGCCGTGCAGTACGAGGCCCGTCAGGCCGCCCAGGCTGCCATCTGGGAGAGCATCGAGGTCGGCAAGCACTACACCGGCACCGTGAAGTCCATGACCAGCTACGGCGTGTTTGTGGACATCGGCGGCGTGGACGGTATGGTACATATCTCCGAGCTGTCCTGGTCCCGCATCAAGAACCCCGCCGAGGTGGTTTCCGTGGGCGACACCCTGGATGTGTACGTCATCTCCTTCGATCCCGAGAAGCACAAGATCTCCCTGGGCGTCAAGGATCACTCCTGCAACCCCTGGGACACCTTCATGAACAGCTATAAGGTGGGCGATGTGGCCAACGTCCGCATCGTGAAGCTGATGACCTTCGGCGCCTTTGCCGAGGTCGTGCCCGGCGTGGATGGTCTGATCCACATCTCCCAGATCGCGGACCGCCGCATCGAGAAGCCCGGTGACGTTCTGTCCGAGGGCCAGATGGTGGATGCCAAGATCACCGCCGTGGACGAGGAGAAGCAGAAGATCTCCCTGTCCATCCGCGCTCTGCTGAACGACGAGCCCGCCGAGGACGAGGAGTAAGCTTCCCTCCGAACCGGCCTGTGTCGGAACTGAATCGCTGACAAACGGCCCCCGGTGTCGTACCGGGGGCCGTTTTTTGTACGTCGCGGGGGTCAGCGCTGGTTCTGGTTCTGGTTCTGATTGCTGTTCTGGTTCTGATTCTGCTTGGAATTGCGGTTCTGACGGGTGTTCTGATTCTGATTCTGGTTGTTGTTCTGGTTCTGGTTCTGATTCTGATTCTGGTTCTGGTTCTGGTACTTGTCCATGACGGACACCTCCTTCTGTACCTGCGGTACAGGGATAGTTTGGCCGGAACCGGCGGAATCATGCACAAGTCCGGGAAAAAATCGCAAAGCGCGGCGGCGGGGTTGTTCCGGAACAGGGAATCTGGTATAATGCGGATAGAAATTTTTGCAGAGGAGGGAATCGTCATGCGGACGCTGGCCGCCATATCGCTGTCCTTTGCCGCCGCCGTTTTCGCGGCGGTGCTGCTGCCCTGGTCCGGGTGGACCTGGTGGGCGGCAATCGTCTGCGGAGCAATGGGCCTGGCGGCGGTGCTGCTGCGCCGCCGTCTGCCGGACAAGCTGCGGCTGCGGGCGGCGGTGATTCTGTTCTCCCTCTGCGGGGGACTGCTGTATTTCGGCGGGTATCAGGCCCTGGTGCAGCAGCCGGTGCTGGAGCGCTGCGGCCGGGAGGCGGAATTTTCCGCCGTCGCGGCAGACTTCGGCCAGCTGACTGAGCAGGGCGGCCGGGTGACGGTGTATCCGGAGGGGCTCCGGGGCGTCAAGGCGGTCTGCTACGGCGGCCAGGAGCTGTCCCGATTGGAGCCGGGACAGCGGATCACCGGCTACGCCCGCTGGCAGGATGCCGGGCGCATCCACGAAAACGACGTGACCACCTTCACCTCCCGGGGCGTGTTCGCCCTGCTGTATGTCCAGGGGGACGTGACGGAGGAGACGGGCAGTGCCGGGAGCCTGCGATGGCTGCCCCAGCGGACGGCCCGGGCCCTGCGGGAAAAGATTGCCGCCATCTGGGACGATGAGACCACCGCCGCCTTCGTCACGGCGGAGCTGACCGGAGACCGGGGCGGCCTGTCCGTGGCGGACGAGACGGCCATGTCCCAGGCAGGACTTTCCCACCTGTTCGCCGTGTCCGGCCTGCACTGCGCGTTTCTGGTGAGCCTGCTGGGCCTGCTGCTGGGCAGCAGGCGGCGGGG
>NZ_JAJEPW010000035.1:0-31377 GCF_020687045.1 Brotocaccenecus cirricatena | reverse complement strand
ACAGGACATTGAGATTTATTATTCTTTTGTTGGCAAGGTGGACTTGCCCGAATAACCGCCCGACCTATCCGACACAATGCGCAAGTGCCGGATAGGAACGGCAAAATTTTTTACACTTCTATTACTTCTTTATCGCACATCAGTAAAATCGCAGGGCATGAAGCAGCTTATGGCGGGCGGCGGCGTTGCCTTGATTGGCGGCGTTCTCGTTCCCCTGCTCAAAGGGCTGTTCGGTTAAGCGGCGGTAATGTCCTATGCAGAGCATACTTGACGCGATTAACGAATGGATCAAGGAAATCCTGATCGGAGCGATCAACGGAAATCTGTCAACTATGTTCGGGGACGTAAACGAGAAGGTCGGTACGATTGCCGCCGAGGTAGGCAAGACCCCGCAGGGGTGGAACGCAAGCATATTTTCCATGATACAGACGCTATCGGAAAATGTGATCGTCCCCATTGCGGGGCTTGTTATTACCTACGTTCTATGCGTGGAGCTTATCAGCATGGTAACGGAAAAGAACAATATGCACGACATCGACACGTTCATGTTCTTTAAGTGGTTTTTCAAAGCGTTCGTTGCGGTGTTTATCGTCACGCATACCTTTGACATCACTATGGCGGTATTCGACATGGCGCAGCACATTGTTTCCGGCGCGGCGGGCGTAATCGGCGGCAGCACCAGCATTGATGTTGCCGCCGCACTCTCGTCCATGCAAGCCGGACTTGACGCAATGGAAATCCCCGAACTGCTCTTGCTTATGCTCGAAACAAGCCTTGTCAGCCTTTGCATGAAAATCATGTCGGTGCTGATAACGGTTGTTTTGTACGGGCGTATGATTGAGATTTACCTGTACTGCTCCGTATCGCCTATCCCATTCGCCACCATGACAAACCGGGAATGGGGGCAAATCGGAAACAACTACTTAAAAGGCCTGTTTGCCCTCGGCTTTCAAGGCTTCCTCATTATGATATGCGTCGGCATTTACGCGGTTTTGGTAAACAACATGGTTATAGCGGACAATCTGCACACCGCGATATTTTCCATCGCAGCCTATACGGTGCTGCTTTGCTTTAACCTTTTGAAATCCGGCGCACTGGCAAAATCATTATTCCATGCACATTAAAAGGAGGTTTTCCATCACCAAGAAATACAGCGTTATTTACGCAGATCCCCCGTGGCGGTATGAACGGAGCAAGGTGCAGGGCGCAGCGGAAAAGCACTATCCCACCATGGGCATTGACGAGCTGTGCGCCCTGCCCGTGCCGGAGCTGGCGGCGAAGGACTGCGCCCTGTTTTTGTGGGCGACCTTTCCGCAGCTTCCCGAAGCCCTGCGGCTGATCCGCGCATGGGGCTTTCGGTATCGGACTGTGGCGTTCGTTTGGCTCAAACGCAACCGCAAAAGCCCGTCCTGGTTTTACGGTATGGGCTATTGGACGCGCAGCAACGCGGAAATCTGTCTGCTGGCGACCAAGGGCAAACCCAAGCGGCAGTCGGCGGGCGTACATCAGTTTCTTATCAGCCCCATAGAGCAGCACAGCAAAAAGCCGGATGCAGCGCGGGAAAAAATCGTTGCCCTCATGGGGGATTTGCCCCGTATTGAGCTGTTTGCCCGACAGAAAACGCCGGGGTGGGATATATGGGGCAACGAACTCCCAAACAGTATTGAAATGTAACGAAAGGAGATTTTTCTATGGCGTATGTACCCGTTCCCAAAGACCTGTCCCGCATCAAAACAAAGGTCGCTTTCAATCTCACGAAGCGACAGCTTATCTTCTTTGCGGCGGCACTCCTTACGGGATTGCCGCTTTTCTTTTTGCTCAAAGGCAACACTGGCACAAGCCTTGCGGCGTTCGTGATGATCCTCGTTATGCTGCCCTGCTTTCTGCTTGCCATGTACGAAAAGCACGGGCAGCCCCTTGAAACGCTGATTAAGAACATCATACAGACAAAATTTATCCGTCCGAAAGAAAGACCCTATCAGACGGAAAACTTCTATGCCGTCCTCGAACGGCAAAGACAACTTGAAAAGGAGGTATCGGCTATTGTCAACGGCAAACGCAAAACACGCAGGAAACAGGCGTAAGCTCACCCGCGCCGAGAAAAAGGAAATCGCCGCCCTGATCCGAGCGGCAAAGGGCGACGGAAAGGCGCACACCGCGCAGCAGACCATACCGTATCTTGCCATGTACCCGGACGGTATCTGCAAGGTTACGGAAAAGAAATACTCCAAGAGCATCGCCTACGACGACATCAACTATCAGCTTGCGCAGGCAGACGATAAGACCGCCATTTTTGAAAACTGGTGCGACTTTCTCAATTATTTTGACGCGACCGTTAGTGTGCAGCTTTCCTTTATCAACCGGGGAACGCGCAGTGGCGGCGCGAAGGAGGTCGTTGCGATCCCCGCGCAAAACGACGCTTTCAATTCCATCCGCACCGAATACGCGGATATGCTGAAACATCAGCTTGCAAAGGGCAACAACGGCTTTGTAAAGTCAAAGTACATTACATTTTCCGTGGAAGCGGACAATCTGAACGCGGCAAAGGCGCGGCTTGCCCGTATTGAAACCGACATACTGAATAATTTTAAGGTGCTGGGCGCAGCCGCCCGCCCCATGACGGGCTATGAACGGCTGGAAGCCCTGCACAGCGTATTCCACCCGGAGGGAGAACCATTCCGTTTCTCTTGGGACTGGCTCACCCCGTCGGGGCTTACCACAAAGGACTTTATCGCCCCGTCCTCGTTCCGTTTCGGCGAGGGCAGATATTTCCGCATGGGACGCAAAATCGGCGCGGTCAGCTTCCTTGAAATCCTTGCGCCGGAGCTGAACGACCGTATGCTTGCGGATATTCTCGACCTTGAAACGGGGATCGTCGTCAATCTCCATATCAAGAGCATCGACCAGACCGAAGCTATCAAGACCATCAAGCGCAAGATAACCGACCTTGACAAAATGAAAATCGAGGAACAAAAGAAGGCGGTACGCAGCGGCTACGATATGGACATCATCCCCTCTGACCTTGCCATGTTCGGCGGCGAAGCGAAAAATCTCTTGCAGGACTTGCAGAGCCGCAATGAGCGAATGTTTCTCCTGACTTTCCTTGTGGTAAATATGGCGGACACGAAGCGAAAGCTGGAAAATGACATATTCGCAGCGGCGGGCATCGCGCAGAAATACAACTGCGCTCTCACCCGCCTTGACTACCAGCAGGAGGCGGGGCTGATGTCCTCTGTTCCACTGGGCGATAACCTTATCCCCATCCAGCGGGGGCTTACCACATCAAGCACTGCGATTTTTATTCCCTTTATCACGCAGGAGCTTTTTCAGCAGGGCGCGGCACTCTATTACGGGCTGAACGCCCTGTCAAGCAATATGATCCTCTGTGACCGCAAGCGGCTTAAAAATCCCAACGGGCTGATCCTCGGCACCCCCGGAAGCGGCAAGAGCTTTGCGGCGAAGCGGGAAATCACAAACGCTTTTCTCATTACCGACGACGACATTATCATCTGCGACCCGGAAGCGGAGTATTACCCCCTTGTGCGCCGCCTGCACGGACAGGTGATCCGCATTTCCCCCACAAGCACACAGTATGTCAACCCTATGGATATTAACCTCAATTACAGTGAGGACGACAACCCCCTTGCGCTGAAAAGCGATTTTCTCCTTTCCCTCTGTGAGCTTGTCATCGGCGGCAAGGAGGGGCTGATGCCCGTGGAAAAGACCGTCATTGACCGCAGCGTAAGAAACGTGTACCGCCCGTTTTTAGCCGCCCCCGACCCGGCGAAAATGCCGATCCTCGGCGACCTTTACGACGAGCTTTTAAGACAGCCAGAGCCGGAAGCGGCGCGGGTGGCGGCGGCATTGGAGCTTTACGTTTCGGGCAGCCTGAATGTCTTTAACCACCGTACCAATGTGGAGCTTTCAAACCGCCTTGTCTGCTTTGACATCAAGCAGCTTGGGAAGCAGCTTAAAAAGCTGGGGATGCTCATTGTGCAGGATCAGGTGTGGAACAGAGTAACCATAAACCGGGCTGAAAAGAAATCCACCCGCTACTACATGGACGAGTTTCATTTGCTCCTCAAAGAGGAACAAACCGCCGCCTATTCCGTGGAGATTTGGAAGCGTTTTCGTAAATGGGGCGGGATCCCAACCGCCATCACGCAGAATGTCAAAGACCTTTTGAGCAGCCGTGAAGTTGAGAATATCTTTGAGAACAGCGATTTTGTCCTCATGCTCAATCAGGCGCAGGGCGACCGGGAAATCCTTGCAAGGCAGCTCAATATCTCCCCGCAGCAGATGAAATATGTTACCCATACCGAAGCGGGCGAGGGGCTGATCTTCTACGGAAACGTGGTGCTGCCTTTCCTTGACCGTTTTCCGCAAAATACCGAGCTATACCGGGTAATGACGACCCGCCCGGAGGAAGTGGGCGGCACATGAGATTAGACACCATCATCAACCGCGACGCGCTGTGCGCCCTGCGGGAGCTGCCCGCCGAGAGCGTCCATTGCTGCGTCACAAGCCCGCCCTACTACGCCCTGCGGGATTACGGCATGGACGAGCAGATCGGGCGGGAGGACACGCCGGAGCAGTACATCACAAGGCTTGTCGAGGTTTTCCGTGAGCTGAAACGGGTGCTGCGCCCGGACGGTACGTTTTGGCTGAATATTGCCGATACCTACTGCGGTACAGGCAGCAAGGGCGCCTACACTGACCCGAAAAACCCGAAAGGCAGAAACGGGCAGAGCCTATCCCTTGCAAGACGGGCGGCAGGCTGCAAGCAAAAGGACTTAATCGGTATTCCGTGGCTTTTAGCCTTTGCCCTGCGATCTGACGGGTGGTATTTGCGAAGCGCGATTATTTGGCAGAAGGACAACCCCATGCCCGAAAGCGTGCGGGACAGACCGAGCCGCTGCTATGAGAACGTCTTTTTGCTTACGAAGTCAAAGAGCTATTACTATGACGCCGCCGCCATTGCCGAGCCCATAGCCCCCACCACAGCGGCGCGATACCGGGGCGGGCGCAGCGCGGGACACAAATACGATGGCGAGGTACCCGGACAGGGCAAGGTGCAGGGCATCAACCGGGCGCGGACGGGCGGCTACTACGATGAAGCCCTCATGCCGACCACGCGGAATAAGCGGGACGTGTGGCATATCAACACCGTACCCTACAAGGGCGGGCATTTCGCCGCGTTCCCGCCGAAGCTGGCGGAAACCTGTATTTTGGCGGGCTGTCCCAAGGGCGGCATTGTGCTTGACCCGTTTTTCGGCAGCGGCACGACGGGGCTTGCGGCAAAAAGCCTTGACCGCCATTACATCGGCATTGAACTGAACTATGACTATTGCACCCTTGCAAGGGCGCGGATCGGAGGTGAAACGAATTGAGCAAAAAGCTGAAACCCCGCGATAAAATTACGCAGAAAATGAGCCGGGACGGGCTTATCGAGGTCAACGAAACCGCAGGCACCGCCGAGCTGGTCAGCGGGCGCGAGCAGGACGCGGATTTTTCCAAGCAGCCCGAACAGGCGGCGCAGGAAGCCGCGCAGCAGCTTCCGCACCCATCCGGCAGCACGGCAGCTCGTCCCCATACCCCGGAGCTTTCCCCGAAGCGGGACGATGCCGCAGCCGAGCGTGTTTTGGAGCATATCGACGCTGCCCATACCCGCGCAGCATCCAAAAAGGCGATAAAGCGGGCGCAGTGGGAAGCGGCGGCAAAAACAAAGACCTCACGCCTGCAATTCACCGAGGAAGAACGGGCGACGCCGGAGCTTCAAAAGGCGATCCGCAAATCGGAAAGAGCCGCCGACCGCTTGAACGAAGCGCGGGCGGCTATTCCGAAAAAGAAAGTCTTGACAAAAGAGCGCACCTTTGACGAAGCCGCAGGAAAGGGCAAAACCCGCCTGCGCTTTGAGGAAAAGGAAAAACCCATACCGGGCGGCAGGCAGCAGCACAACCCCCTCTCCCGCCCCGTGCAGGAGGTCGGCGTTTTCGTCCACAACAAGATACATTCCGTTGAAAAGGACAACTCCGGCGTGGAGGGAGCGCACAAGAGCGAGGAATTAGCCGAGCGCGGCATCCGGGCTGGGGCGCGGCAGGTGCGAAAGAGCCGCCGCAGCCGCAAGCTGAAACCCTACCGAGCGGCGGCAAAAGCGGAAAAAGCCGCATTCAAGGCAAACGCCGATTTTCAGTATCAAAAGGCGCTGCACGACAACCCGCAGCTTGCCGTGTCTAACCCCGTTTCCCGGTTTTGGCAGAAGCAGCAGATCAAGCGGCAGTATGCAAAGGCGGTACGAACGGGCGGCGCAAAATCCGCAAGGAAAGCCGCAGAAAACACCCGCAAGGCAGCGAAGAAAACCGCCGAAGCGACGAAAAAGACCGCCGCCTTTGTAGGGCGGCATTGGAAAGCCTTTCTGATTGCCGGGTGTGCGCTGCTCCTGCTTATCATGCTGATGTCCGCCATTTCCTCCGGCTCTGCTCTCTTTTCGGGGCTTGTCAACGGCGTAATCGGAACCTCTTACACATCGGAGGACAGTGACCTTGTAGCGGTGGAAAACAATTATGCGGCAAAGGAAAACGATCTGCAAAGCAGGATAGACAATATCGAGCGCGATTATCCGGGCTATGACGAATACCGCTACAACCTTGCGTACATCGGGCATAACCCCCATGAATTAGCGTCCTACCTGACCGCCCTGTTGCAGAGCTATACCCCGCAGAGCGCACAGGCAGAGCTTGACCGCATTTTCAATCTGCAATACAAGCTGACCGTCACGGAAGAAATCGAGGTGCGCTACCGCACGGAACGGCGCACAGGCAGCTACACGGACGCGGAGGGCAACACCCATACCTATACCTACACCGTTGAAGTCCCATATAACTATTACATTCTCAATGTAACGCTGACGAACAGACCCATATCCTCTTTTGTATCGGAGCTTCTAACGCCGGAGCAGCTTGAAATGTACCATGTCTATTTGCAAACAAGCGGCAACAAACCCCTCGTTTTTGGCGGCGGCTCTGCGGACACTTCCGCGTCCGAGGATTTAAGCGGCGTACAGTTTGTAAACGGTACGCGCCCTGGCAACACCGCCCTTGTGGATATAGCGAAGTCGCAAGTCGGCAATGTAGGCGGTGCGCCTTACTGGAGCTGGTACGGCTTTGACAGCCGCGTGGCTTGGTGCGCCTGCTTTGTGTCCTGGTGCTACGGACAGGCTGGTCTTTCCGAGCCGCGCTTTGCGGGCTGTCAGTCGCAGGGCGTTCCGTGGTTTACCTCTCACGGGCAATGGGGCGCGAGGGGTTATGAGAATATCGCTCCCGGCGACGCCATCTTTTTTGATTGGGATTTAGACGGCAGCGCAGACCATGTAGGTATCGTAATCGGCACAGACGGAAGCCGCGTTTACACCGTGGAGGGTAATTCCGGCGACGCCTGCAAAATCAGAAGCTATCCTCTTGATTACGCCTGTATCAAGGGCTATGGGCTGATGAATTGGAATTAAAATTTGAAAGGAGTTTTGACAGTATGACAAACAGCAAAATTGACCGCATTGAAAAGGAAATGCAGAAAACACGGGAGAAAATCACCGAGTATCAGAACAGGCTGAAAGAGCTTGCAATGCAGAAAACCGAAGCGGAAAACCTGCAAATCATCGC
The DNA here is from genome assembly GCF_020687045.1 of Brotocaccenecus cirricatena. Lineage (NCBI taxonomy): Bacteria > Bacillati > Bacillota > Clostridia > Eubacteriales > Oscillospiraceae > Brotocaccenecus > Brotocaccenecus cirricatena. Next base: position 23,719 of record NZ_JAJEPW010000035.1, on the reverse strand, counting down.
TCTTGTGCGCTCCATGCGCGTAACCCCCGCAGAGCTTACCGCCCTGCTTTCCGGCGAGCCGATCCCCGGCATTGCCGCCGCAGGGACAGACTACATGGAACAGGAGGAAATCGAAGATGAAGAATAACGGCTTTTTCAAAACAGCCGCCGCCCTGCTTGCCGCCCTTGTCCTCTTGGGCGGCTTTTCCGTTACCGCCTATGCGGGCGGCGGTGAGGACATTCCCACCAACGACAGCGGCGTGATCGTAGAAACCGAGCCGCAGCCCCTTACGCCGGATGGTAATCTGTCGCTGATTGACGACATTGAGGGAGAAGCCGCCGAGGACAAGCAGTTTATCATTGTGCAGAGCAAAAACGGCAACTACTTTTACATCATCGTTGACCGCGCCGCCGAGGGCAAAAACACCGTACATTTTCTCAATCAGGTGGACGAAGCCGACCTGATGGCGCTCATGGAGGGCGGCAGCGGCAAGGCGCAGGCTCCCGTCGTTTGCACCTGTAAGGACAGATGCAAGGCGGGCGCAGTCAATACCGCCTGCCCGGTATGCTCTGTCAATATGACCGAATGTGCAGGCAAGGAAGCCGTGCCGGAGCCGGACGATGCGCCGCCGGAGAAAGAAAAAAGCAATGCGGGCGGGCTTGTGATCTTCCTTGTCGTTACCCTGCTTGCCGGTGGCGGCGCGTTCTACTACTTTAAGATTATGAAGCCGAAGCAGGGTATCAAGGGCGACACCGACCTTGACGATTTCGACTTTGACGATTACGGCGAGGACGAGCCGGAAGCAGGCAGCGAGGAACAGGAGGACGAGGAATGAGGTTAGTCATTGCAGAGAAGCCGAGTGTAGCGGCGGCACTTGCCGCCGCCCTTGGCGTAAAGAACAAAAAGGACGGATATATGGAGGGCGGCGGCTACCTCATTTCATGGTGCGTGGGGCATTTGGTGGAGCTTGCGGAAGCTGCCGCCTATGGGGAGCAATACAGGAAATGGAGCTATGACAGCCTGCCGATCCTGCCGCAGCCGTGGCAATATACCGTATTCAAAGACAGACAAAAGCAGTTCAAAATCCTAAAAGACCTCATGCGCCGCAGCGACGTTTCCGAGGTTGTCAACGCCTGCGACGCAGGGCGCGAGGGCGAGCTGATTTTCCGCCTTGTCTACCATGCGGCGGGGTGCGATAAGCCCTTTTCCCGCCTTTGGATTTCCTCTATGGAGAAAAGCGCAATCAAAAAGGGCTTTGCGGAACTGAAACCCGGCAAAGCGTATGACGCGCTCTATGCGTCGGCGCTGTGCCGCGCAAAAGCGGACTGGATCATCGGCATCAACGCCACCCGCCTTTTCTCCGTCCTTCACGGCAAAACCCTAAACGTGGGGCGCGTTCAGACGCCGACCTTAAAAATGCTTGCAGACCGGGACACGGCGATCACCTCTTTCAAGAAAGAAACCTACCATATCGTCCGTCTTGATGTGGGCGGCGCGGAAGCGGCAAGCGCAAGGATCTCCGACGCCGCAAAAGCAGAAGAGGTAAAAACGGCTTGCGAAGCGTCGCAGGCCGTTTGCATTTCGGTGAGGCGTGAGAGGAAAACCGAGCAGCCGCCCCGCTTGTTTGACCTTACGGGCTTGCAGCGGGAAGCTAACCGCATTTACGGTTACACCGCAAAGCAGACCCTTGACCTTGCACAAGCCCTTTACGAAAAGCGGCTGCTTACCTACCCGCGAACGGACAGCAATTATCTGACCGACGACATGGGCGATACGGCGGTGCATATCGCCGCGCTGCTTGTCGGCAAGCTGCCCTTTATGGAAGGTGCAGACTTCACACCCGATGTTTCCCGGACGCTTAACAGCAAAAAGGTGTCAGACCACCACGCCATTATTCCGACAATGGAGCTTGCGAAAGCAGACCTTGCCGCGCTGCCGGAAAGCGAAAGAAATATCCTCACCCTTGCTGGGGCGCGTCTGCTGTTCGCCGCCGCCGAGCCGCACATTTTTGATGCGGTAACGGCGGTGTTTTCCTGTGCCGATACCGAGTTTACGGCAAAGGGAAAGACGGTTCTTTGCGACGGGTGGAAAGAGCTTGAACGACGCTACCGGGCGACGCTGAAAGGAAAGCCCGACGCCGAGGGCGACGAGGAAAACGGGCTTATTTTAGATGCGCCGACCTTTGCCGAGGGACAGAGCTTTGACAGTCCAGCCGCAAGAGTTACGGCGCACGACACGCAGCCCCCGAAGCCGCACACGGAAGCAAGCCTGCTTTCGGCTATGGAATGCGCCGGAAGCGCGGACACCGACCCGGACGTAGAACGTAAGGGGCTTGGCACTCCCGCTACCCGCGCCGCTGTGATTGAAAAGCTGGTCAAATCCGGCTTTGTGCAGCGCAAGGGAAAACAGCTTATCCCAACCAAAAACGGCAACAACCTTGTTTGTGTTCTGCCCGATACGCTGACCTCTCCGCAGCTTACCGCCGAATGGGAAAACGCTCTGACGCAGATTGCAAGGGGCGCAGCCGAGCCGGGGGACTTTATGCGGGGCATTGAAGAAATGGCGCGGGAGCTGGTGAAAGCCTATCCGTTTCTTTCCGAAAATCAGAAAGACCTGTTCAAAGAGGAAAAGACGGTGATCGGCAAATGCCCCCGCTGCGGCGGGAATGTCTGCGAGGGCAGGAAAAACTACTACTGCGAAAAGAAGGGCTGCGCCTTTGTCATGTGGAAAAACGACCGCTTTTTCGAGGAACGCAAAACCGCCTTTACCCCGAAAATCGCCGCCGCGCTGCTTGCGGGCGGCAAGGCGAAGGTCAAAAAGCTGTATTCCCCGAAAACGGGTAAAACCTATGACGGAAGCATTGTATTAGCCGATACGGGCGGGAAATACGTCAACTACCGTATCGAGCTTGCGAGGGACAAAGAACTTACGCAGCAAGCATAGGAAAGGGGTACCCTTTCCGTAAAATCCCCGTTCTGACGCTACGCGCAGAATGGGGATCTTGCTTGTTGGGAAGTGTCCCAAACCCTCTGTAACGATGAAAGGAGGCGTAAGCCACGCAGAACAAGCCGAAAGCAGAGCTGACCGCCGCCCTGATGCTTCTTGATACCCGCAGTATGTCCTTTGATATGCGGGAAATCGACAACCGCCGCTTTATGTTCTCCCCGCAGACGGGGGAGCTGATTTTAGGCAGACAGTATAGGAGCGGTCAGCTATACAAAAGCCATGCCGAGGAACACTTTGACAGCGGGGCGAAAGCCCCTTTCGACAGCTTTATCCGGGGCTGGATCGGCACAGGCAGGGACTACCCGGACGGTGTTATCCACTTCGCCCCGAATATTGGTACAGACAATATCACCGCCTTTGACAATGCGTTTTCCACCCTGCAAATGTTCAGCGAAAACGGCGCGGCGGGAGATACCGTCGTGCGCGGCTTTGGGCGCAAGTGGGAGCAGCCGCTAAAAGACATCATCACACCAACAAAAGAAAGGAGCAAAACCGTGAGCGAACAGGAAAAGAACTATTCCAGCTATGATTTTGACAGGCTGGAAGTAGCAAAAAAGCTGGTAATTGAGCGAAGCATCTATTTTGAAAGTGAGAAAGCGGATATTTCCGCGCTGACCGGGCTTTCTCTTGCGGAGCTGACACGGCTGCGGCAGGAGAGCGCGGCGGCGGAGCAGGCTGTATTTGACAGGCTGAAAACGGAGGCAGCCGCATGGGAGCAGCAGGCAGGCAACACCCGCTTTCTTGAAAAAGCCATCGAGTATGTGCAGACGCCGCCCGTCAAGCATACATCCAACAAATGGGAGAAAACAGATTATGAATGGCAGCTCCGCAGCAACGCAGTCTATCAGATGCGCTACCACGTTTATGAAAATACCCGCTATGACAGGCAGGCGCAAAAATCCGTGCCGTATTCATGGAGCCTGACATGGAGTGTCCGCACCAACGGACCGAACCATGAGCAAAACGTAAAAATCGCCGGACAGGAGCGCAAGACCTTTTCAGACAAGGCGGCAATGGAAAAATACCTTGCCGGACGCATCAAGGCATACGACCGCCTGTTTACCGAGCCCGCGCCGCCCGTTCCGAAAGAATACGCGGAGCCGTTCAAGGTGAATGGGCTGCTGCTTCCGGGTTATGTCATTGAGGGCGAGCCGCCGCAGCACACCGCGCCCCAGCAGGCAGCGCAGCCGACGCGCCCTGACCCGGAAAAGGTGGAAATGGATGCCGCCGCGATGCAGGCAGCGCCCCTTACTGTCGAGCCGCCGCAGCCGCAGCCCGTTATCCCTATCAACCTTACCGCAGAAAAGCCCGCTGAAAAGCTCAAGGAGATTACCGACCGTTTGGAGCAAGGCATTACGGAGCTGTTCGACAGCGAACGCTACAAGGAGTATCTGCGCGTCATGTCAAAGTTTCATAATTACAGCTTCAACAACACCCTCTTGATCGCCATGCAGAAGCCCGACGCTTCCCTGATCGCGGGCTTTACCGCTTGGAAAAACCAGTTTCAGCGCAACGTCAAAAAAGGCGAAAAAGGCATTAAGATTATCGCCCCGTCGCCGTTCAAAATCAAACAGGAAACGGAGAAAATCGACCCGCAGACCCAAAAGCCCGTGATCGGCAGGGACGGAAAGCCCGTCACCGAGGAAAAGGAGATCACCATACCCGCCTACAAGGTGGTGTCCGTCTTTGACGTGTCCCAAACCGAGGGGAAGGAATTGCCGGATATTGCCGTGGACGCGCTGACGGGAGATGTGGAGCAGTATAGTGATTTTTTCGCAGCCCTTGAAAAGACCTCTCCCGTCCCCATCGGCTTTGAGAAAATCGAGGGCGGCGCACACGGCTATTATCACTTGGAGGATAAGCGCATTGCGCTTGACGAGGGCATGAGCGAGCTGCAAACGCTCAAAACCGCCATTCACGAAATCGCCCACGCAAAGCTGCACGATATTGACCTGAACGCTCCCAAAGACGAGCAGCAGCCCCGCGTAGACCGCCGAACCCGCGAGGTGGAAGCGGAAAGCGTCGCCTACACCGTTTGCCAGCATTACGGGCTTGATACGTCGGACTACTCTTTCGGCTATGTTGCCGGGTGGAGCAGCGGGCGGGAGCTTGCGGAGCTGAAAAGCTCCCTTGAAACGATCCGCTCTGCCGCCGCAGACATCATCAACAGCATTGACGGACATATCGCCCAAATCCAAAAGGAACAGACCGCCGAGCAGGAGCAGCCGACGCAGGAAGCCGAGCCGGACAAAGACACCTTTTCCATTTATCAGCTCAAACGCAGCGACGAAACGCGGGATTTGCGCTTTGAGCCTTACGACCGTCTGACCGCAACGGGACACGCGGTTGATCCGGCGAACTATGACCTGATCTATTCCGCGCCCCTTGCACCGGGTACGAGCCTTGAAGCTATTTTTACCCGCTTTAATATCGACCACCCGAAAGACTTTAAGGGACACAGCCTTTCCGTTTCCGATGTGGTGGTGCTGCATCAGAACGGGCAGGACACGGCGCATTATGTTGACAGCATCGGCTTTCGACAGACGCCGGAGTTTTTGCAGCCGCAGAATTATCTAAAGCATGTTGAGGATATTGTAGAGCAGAACGACAACAATTTTGACGGTATCATCAACAACACGCCGCAGACGCCCACCGTCGGAGAATTGGAGCAGAAAGCAAAGGCGGGTGAGCCGATTTCCCTGATCGACCTTGCGGACGCCATCCATGCCGATAAGGAGCGCGGCAAAGAGGAAAAGCCCTCGATCCGGGCGCAGCTTCGGGCGGCAAAGGAGCAGACCGCCCAAAGAAAGGCGCAAAGAAGCAAGACGCAGGATTTGGAAAGGATCTGATCGTATGCAGAAGTTTGAAAACGTGGATATACTGGCTTGCCTTGATGCGGTGATGAAACAGAACACCGGCTTTTACCAAAGCGATTTTGAGATTGACAAGGGGATCATTCACAAAGCTGCTGCAAGCCCCGACCGTGAGGACAGGACGCTTTTGTGGCTTTCCCGCCCGTCCGGGACGCATTGCTTCCGGGAGCGCGACGTTTTCTTGAAAGACACCCGCCCATACAACACATGGAAGTTCCACGGGGAGCAGACACGCGACCGCATCCTTGCCTACGCCGTGGAGCTGACAGGCAGGGAGCGCGGCAAAATCCGGGGAAACCTCTATGAGCTGGACTATGCCGCCCATTTCCGACACGTTCGGGAGCAGGCGCTTCCCGCAGACACCGTAACGCTTTTCTATGAGCGCGGCGAGCGCAGCCAGCCGACAAATAGATACCTTGGCGGTTCACCCGATCCGCAGTATGGCGCGTTTCTCCGCTTTGAGGTGCAGCCAAACGCCCCCGAAGCCTTGCGCGACATTCTGCAAGAGGAACGGCGCAGCCGTGAGCAGCTTTCGCCGGGGGACTTCAAGGCGCATATCGCCGCCCTGCGCGACGGGCTGATTGAAGCCGAAGCGCGGCGCATTGTTGCCGAAATGAAACGTCAGTACAGCCCCAACAGCCCGAACAAAACCCACTACATGACAGAACTTGCCCCGGCGTTTATGATGCTTGCGTCGAGCCGGGACATTGACCGCCTTTTTTCGCTGCTTCCCTACAAGACGCTGACCTTTTCCAAAATCGAGGGCAGGCATGGTATTTATGCGCTGATCGACAAGAACGAAAACCGCGACCGGGATATTCGCAAGCCCCGCCCCTCTATCCGGGCGCAGCTTGCCGCCGACAAGAAGAAAGCCGCCCCGAAGCGGGCAGCGAAAACAAAACATCACGAAATGGAGGTATGAGCATGAACCGATTTACCGTTGAGGAAACAAATCTTATCAGCATCTACATCGCCGATACGCGCAGGGAGCTTATCGGGGAAATGACGGGTGCGCTGCCCTATATGGACGGCGAAATGCGCGAGCTTGCCTTGCGTACTCTTGCAAAGCTCCGCACCATGAGCGACGCCGACTTTGCCGCTCTCGCCGTATCTGCCGCCGACGAAGTATGAGAGGGCTGAAACGGCTGACGCCGCAGCAGAGCCGCAAAGCGAATGCCCTTATCAAGAAAACCTGCTGCAACTGTATGGGCGGGAACTGCATTTTGCTGGACGATGGGGACGAGTGCGTTTGTCCGCAGCTCATTTCCTATTCGCTACTTTGCAGATGGTTTCAAAACGCCGTACTTCCCGCCGACAAGCTGCTTTACGCAGAGATTTACCAAGCCGAGGACAGGCGGCGGTGCGCCGAGTGCGGCGCGGCGTTTGCGTCCACCTCAAACAGCGTCAAATACTGCCCGGACTGCCGCAAGCGGATCACCCGCAGGCAAGCCGCCGAGCGGATGCGGAAACGACGCGCCCGCGTTACGCAGTAGATGCGAAAAAGCCCTTATGCCCTGCCGCTTTTCAGGCGCGATTTGAACATGACAGGGGAATTATACCTAAACCCGCAAAAACAGTGTTCTACTGCGTAACAGACACTTAAAGCAGCACCCACGAACAGACGGGGCGCGGTGGCCATCATCGGCTGCCGCGCCCCGCTCTCTTTTTTTGCTTATTTCTCGTCGATTTTTGCTACGCCGACCCTGCCAACGTTTAGAAGCCGATATATCGTCAGAGGGATATACCATGCCGCGACCGCAAGCCGCCATATCAGAATGACGCCGCCGATCAAGCCGCCCACAATGAAGTTGAGAGCAACGACGCCCACCGTGCCGGAAAGGTCAAAGCCGCGTGGGATAAGCCACACGAACATACGGCGTATGCCAAAGGGGATGCCGCAGCACAGCCACACATAAAAGTAGTTCGTTACCCCGTCCTTTGTGAATACCAGTGCAGCCCAATAAAACAGCACCCCGGCAATCAGAACGGTCAAAACCGTTTTCTTAAAAAAGTCTTTCCAAATCTCACCTCGCGTCATAACCTCACCTCTGTTTCGTAAAAATATGGATAGCGTTCAGCAGTCCTACATTGGGATAGTTTCATCATACCATGCTTTTTCGGGGATTTCCACACAATCCGCATTTATCCGCGCACATTTTCCTTACCCCGCTCCGGCTCACTTTCGCGCCGCAAAATACTGTCGATGTTCCGCTTGATAACGTCGTACTCCTTGACCTGCTTTTTCAGCCTGCCATAGTCGGCGCACAGCGTTTCTTTCTGTTCTTGGAGCTTTGCATATTCCGCTTGCAGCGCGGCGACATTGGGGAGCTTGCCGCCGACCAACGCGGGCTTGACCGCTTTTACGGCGGCTTCAAACAATATGATACTGCTCTCATGGGCGGCGCGGTATGCCGCCTTATCCTTTGCTCTGCGGTATGCGTCATACACGGGCTTTGTCTTTTGATACGTCGTAACATTCTTGATTAAGACCGCCATATCCGCAAGCCGCCGTTCGACGCCCTTTAATGCGCCTGCCGCCTGTTCACTTGCCGCGTTCACTTCCGCGATTTTTGCGGAAAGCTCTGCATAGCTGTCAATCCTGTTTTCCGTGAGGAAGTTCAGCGTCCTTGCCGCCTGTTTGAGATTGTGGATTTTCGCCCAATGCTCATAGCCCCGGCTTTCCTGTGCCTTGATGCTGTTCTGAATGTCGATAACAAGGGAGATACCGCCGCGCTCCTGCTTCGGGGCTTTGGCGGCGCGGGTGCGCCTGCCCTTGATGCGCTCCGTTATGGCTTCCTCTGTATAATCCGCGCCGAGCGTTTTCAGACGGGTAAAGCGTTCCTGCCCCGGTGCGCGGCAAGATATGTATTTACCGGGCTTTATCTCATAGCCCGCAGCTTGCAGCAGTCGCAGAAAATCGGCAAAGTCTGACGCTTGCTGGATAAGCGCGTCAACGGCAATTTTCAGCTTGCCTTTCCAGCTTGTACCCGTCTTTTCCGCTTGGTACTCCGCATAGCTCTTTCCCTTGCTGCCCCTGCCGGGGACAACGACGGACAAGCCGTTTTCCCGGCACAGCCTGTCACTGATGTTGCGTATGCCGTAATAGCTCCGCTTGTTGGAATTGTACTTGCGGTGGTCGATGAAATTGACCGCACAAAAAATCACATGGTTATGGATATGCCCCTTGTCTATGTGGGTAGTCAACACATATTCGTGTTGCCCCCTTGTTACCGCATCGGCAAGCTGCCGCCCGATTTCATGCGCCTTTTCATAGCTGACTTCCCCCGGCTCAAAGGATTGCATGAGGTGGTGGGCTAAATTGTTGCCTTTCTCCAACGCTTGCGACAGGGTATATGCAAACTCAATATCTGCCGTTTCATAGGAGCAGCCGAACGAGGACACAAGCAGTTTTTGTTCTGTCTTGGCGGGATTTTGGATATAGGCGAGGGCTTTGCTCAACGTGCTTTTAATAGGTTTAATCTTTGTAACCGCCATATCTCATTCAGCACCCCCTTTATCTCGTCTATGTCCTCTTGATAGACGCTGCCCGTACTGTTCACGCGCCGCGCGATCTGATTGACGTTGACCCCGATCTTCTGTATCTCGGCGGTCATTGCCTTTATGTCGCTATGGTCTATCTGAATGATATATCCGTCGATTGCGATTTTCCGCAGATACGCCGCCATGTTCCGTGTTGGTATCAGCTTCATTTTTTCAAGGATCAAATCGCGCTCGGCTTCCGTCACGCGAAACTTTAGCTGCACCGTCCTTTTCCGTCCGTCCATGTATTCACGCTCCTTTCTGCTGTTTGAGGGTTTGGGACACTTCCCAGCAAGCAATTTTCGACCGATGCGCCGCAGCGCGGGAGGTCGAAAATACGGAAGTGGGTACCCGCTTCCTATGCTTGCTATTCTTCTGTTTGCTTTCTTCCACGCTAAAAACGAGGAAATGCCAAAACCTAACGCAGAAAAGAAAAAACACCGCAATTTGCGGCGTTCCCAATGGTTGTATGCACGAAAAAACGGGGGATTTTATTCCCCCGCAGTTTCATTTTTGACTTCCTGTATTGCTTTTGCTGTGGCGGTGATAACCGTCAAATCCTTGTTGTCCATTCTGTCAAGCAATGTTTCAAGCTGCCGCCGTTGTGTGGACTTATCTGTTTCCTTGTTTGGGAAAAAGAATTGGTCTACTGAAACATCTAAAAGCGTAACAAGCTCATAAAAGATTTGCAGGCTTGGGTGCTGTCCGCTATTCTCAATGGACGCGATATAGCGGGGAGCGATGTTCATCTTATCCGCTAACTGATTGCGTGATATGCCCTTTGCCTTTCTTGCTGCTTTTATGGCTTGACCGAAAGCCTTAAAATCAAATCTTGCGACTTCTCTTTTCATCTCATTTCACCCTACTACATTTTACTGTTCACCTTTCGATTTCGATATGAGTACACATATCATAGACTTGACCGAAATAAAGCATATAATTCACAGATAGTCCCTTGATTTTTATTCGGCTGTCCGTATATAATTATACTTGTAGAATTATGTGAAAGGGTGTATGAAACATGGAATATATGTCTTGCCCCGAAGCGGCGAAGAAATGGAGCATATCAGAGCGGCGCGTACAGAAGCTATGCGAGGAAAACCGCATACCCGGCGTTTCAAAAATCGGCTATATGTGGCTTATTCCCAAAGACACAGAAAAGCCCGTTGACGGACGGCGAAAAGAAAATCGCAAATCGACCTAAAAATGCTACATCATAAAGAAACCAAAATAGGATTTATAGTTAAAACTCAACGAAAAATCGAGAATATTTGAAAAATCCCCTTGCGTGAGGTATTGCTTATGACGCTGCGTAATGATGTAAAATAGGCAGTGTAAGGAGGTGAAGCTATGTCAAAGTACACAACAGGAGAAATTGCAAAGCTCTGTGGCGTATCTGTCCGAACGGTACAGTATTATGATTCCAGAAATATTCTCATTCCCAGCGAATTGTCAGAGGGTGGACGTCGGCTATACTCTGAACAGGATTTGAAGCGAATGAAGATCATTTGCTTTCTTCGTGATGCAGGAATCTCAATTAACAGCATTGGTGAACTACTTTCTGAAGATAATCCGGGCAGTGTTATTTCTGTTTTACTAGAACAGCAAGAGCAGCTTCTGCAAGAAGAAGTCAGTGAGCGCAAAGCGAAGCTGGAAATGATCGACGGCATCAGACGAGAGCTAAAGAGTATGGAGAATTTCTCTGTTGAATCTATCGGTGATATAGCATATGCGCTGGAAAACAAAAAGAAAATGAATCAGCTTCATGCCATTTTGTTAATTTCGGGTATTCCTATCGGCATAATTCAGTGGACATCAATTATTATGTGGATAGCTACAGGAATATGGTGGCCTATCATTGTTTGGGCTTTATTAGCGATTCCGTATGGAATCTGGGTATCCAACTTTTACTTCAAGCGAGTTGCGTATATCTGTCCACGGTGCCATGAAGTATTCAAACCAAATTTTAAGGAAGCATTTTGGGCAAGACATACACCGACACTCCGAAAGCTGACCTGTACTTGTTGTGGATATCACGGCTTCTGTGTAGAAACTTACGGAAAGGAGGAAAAGAAAAATGGATAAGGTTATGGAATTTCTTCCGTTTTTGATTCCGCTTGTAATTGCGGAATTTGCGCTGTTGGGTTATACATTGCATCACATTTTGACCCATAACACCTATAAGCGTGGAAATCGTACTTTGTGGCTTATCATCACCATTGTACTGATGAACTTTGTTGGGCCGATCCTTTACTTTCTGTTCGGAAAGGAGGATGCGTAATGGATATGTTATACATCTCCAATCTGTATAAGCGTTTTAGTGATAAAAAGGTTTTGAATGGGCTGAATTTATCTGTACCAGAGCATAGCATATTCGGATTTATAGGTAAAAACGGCGCAGGCAAAACAACGACGATGAAAATGGTACTCGGCCTCTTAAAAGCGGATACAGGTGAGATTATAGTAAACGGTGAAAAAGTGGTTTACGGACAAACAACAACTAATCGTTATATAGGTTATCTGCCCGACGTACCGGAGTTTTATCCGTTTATGACGGCGGCAGAATATCTTCACTTTTGCGGCGAAATTACAGGAATGAAGCGAACGGAGAATGAAGAGCGTTGTAAGGAACTATTGGAGTTAGTTGGACTTGGGAATAAAACGCACCACATAAAAGGTTTTTCAAGAGGTATGAAACAGCGTTTGGGTATTGCACAGGCTCTCTTAAATAGACCAAAGCTGTTGATCTGTGATGAACCCACTTCTGCGCTTGATCCCGTGGGAAGAAAAGAAATATTGGATATTCTTTTGGCTATCAGAGAACAGACGACGGTGTTGTTTTCCACGCATATCCTTTCAGACGTAGAGCGCATTTGTACCGACGTGGCCTTTCTTAATAACGGCGTGGTAGGTGTTCAAGGAAAACTTTCCGACATTAAAACGAGATACCGCAGTGAAGAATATCAGTTGGAAACGGGAAATGATACAGATATGCTCATTCTTCAGCAAACTTTTCCTAATATGCAACAAATCGGCAGAAATCAACTTGTTTTTTGCGAAGGCGATTACACCGTATTTGATATACTGCGCTTTATAGCGGATAAGCATATCGCACTTTTGAAATTGGAACGAGCAGAGCCAACGTTGGAGTCTTTGTTTATGGAGGTGGTTGAGAAATGAAATCCTTGCTTGCCTTTATAAAAAAAGAAACAATGGAACAGTTTCGCTCGGGCAGATTGATGATTCTCGGCATACTGTTTGTTCTGCTCGGCGTTATGAATCCGGCTGTTGCAAAAATAACACCTTGGCTGCTTGAGATATTGGCAGATTCCCTTGCGGAAAGCGGTATGACTGTAACGCCTGTAACTGTAAGCGCAATGGATTCATGGGTGCAATTCTTTAAGAATATGCCACTTGGATTGATTGTCTTTGTTTTGCTTCAAAGCAGCATCTTCACCAAGGAATATCAATCGGGCACGTTGGTTCTGTCTTTAACCAAAGGGCTTGAACGCTTTAAGGTCGTTGTTTCTAAAACTGTTGTGCTTACTGTTCTTTGGACGGTTGGCTATTGGCTGTGCTTTGGGATCACATACGGATATAACGCATATTTCTGGGATAATTCGGTAGCACAAAACCTTATCCTTTCTGTGGTATGTTGGTGGCTGTTCGGTGTGTGTGTAATTTCGTTGATGATCTTATTCTCTACGATTGCAAATTCAAACACAGGTGTGCTTGTTGGAACGGGTAGCGTTGTCCTTGCGTCTTATCTGCTCGGCTTGCTTCCTAAAATAAGTAAATATTTGCCGACCTTATTAGCCAACGGAAACCCTTTGATTTACGGTGTTGCAGTAGCAAAAACATACATCGTAGCTATTTTAATTACAGTGGTTGCAAGTTTGATATGCTTTGCCGTAAGTATACCTATATTTAACAAAAAGCAACTGTAATTTTGAAATTAAAACAATGAAACAAACAGATTTTATATTGTGTCCGATCTGTAACAGCAAAACGCGGATTAAGATACGAAGCGATACGGTGCTTGAAAACTTCCCGCTATTTTGCCCAAAGTGTAAACAGGAAACGCTAATCAATGTAAAACAATTAAATATGTCAGTTATCAAAGAGCCAGACGCAAAGACGCAGAGCCGATAACACGCAGATTTTAGTTTGCGGTTATCGGCTCTTTTCTTTGACAACTACATTCTGCCTATACGATTGCTGACAGATTACAGCTTATAAACCGTTGCTGTCAGCTAATTGAGGTTACAGTTTAAGCGGCGGTTTTGAAATAACAATCAAAGCCGCCTTTTTCCTTTTGAAAAATGGAAATACGGAGGGTGTATTAAAGTCGCCCATTTTTAAGGATATGGCGGTATCAAGGAGGTATCGTCATGTTCATTTTTGTTTGTACTACCCCGCCAAATAGCCTACGCTCAAAAAAAGCCTTTACCCACCGTCGGGATATTTCGCCCATGAGCATGAACTGTCAATACATCTAAATACTGCTGGCAAGTCCCTTGCGCCCGTCTGCTTTTTGCAGTCGGGCGCATTTTGCTTCTCCAAAAGTTTTTTTGAAAAAGTTTTCTTTTTCGGTTGGCATATTCACGGCTTCGCCGTGGAGGGTTGCCGAAAGGGGATAAATACTAACCCGCCCCCGGGACGAAAGGGGGTGAGAACATGGATTACCCTAATCGGCTGGAATGGCAAACGAGATGTGAGTTTAATGCGTACTGCAAACGCGCTTTACGAAACGAACTGATTGACGCTTGCCGAGAGCGAAAGCGTAGGCAACTCCGCGAAGTGATCTTTTCAGACCTGACCCCGCAGGAAGAAAGGCAGCTTTACACCGTTGACAAGTATTTTCAAGACGGCAACGAAGAAGCCTTTTGCGCAGGAGGCTTGAAGATTACCGCAAAACTGCTTGCCGAAGCTCTGCACACCCTGCCGGACGAAAAAAGACAAGCCGTATTGCTGTACTACTTTTTCAACATGACCGACGTTGAAATTGCGGAAGCGATGAAGATCCCCCGCAGCACAGTACAGTATCGGCGCACAAGCTCTTTTGAACTGCTGAAACGATATTTGGAGGAACGAGCCGATGAATGGAACGATTAGCAACAATTCCGATGAACGCGGCTTATTACCTTACCCGGTCATTTTAGCCGCGACGAAGGGCGACCCCGACGCTATGAAACTTGTCTTGCAGCATTACCAAAGCTACATGGCCCACCTGTCTATGCAGAAAATCCGCGACGAAAGCGGCAATACCTATTGGGGCATAGATGAGGACTTGCGGGAGCGGCTGCAAGCAAAGCTCATGCGGGCTGTCCTTAACTTCAAGGCAGATTAACGCAAAATGCAAAGCGTCCCCCTTTCCGCTTTGCGCGTTCAATCTGACCTTGACCCTGCTCCTTGACAAAGAAAGCGACGCAAGATAACGGCGACGCAGTATAGGGCAAATCGGATACGTTCCTTTTGCGCCGAGCCATACGGCGGGTGCGCCATGACTTCCCCATCGGAGAACGAGCGACTAACACCGACGCCGCAAAGCGAGCTGGCAGCTTGCGGGCAATGACGCGCAGAATACATAATGATACTCCCTTACAGCCACAGTCCGAGCGTTAAAAGCGTCGCAGGCAATGGGTAGGGCTGCATGAGAACCATGCAGGGGTGAAACTCCCGTGAGGTTGTGCTAACAACCGTCCGATTAAAGCACCATTATATTTTTTGTTGTAATAGTGGACTTGCCGCTTTTCATATAGTGTATTAGCAGTTTTCCGAAAGGGGGCTAATCATGGAGAAAAACGATAAATCCAAAACAGATACGATATGCAAGAGTGTTTTCAAAAGCGGCGAGAACACTACTTCAAAGAGCCAATTCACAAAAAAGTGGATTGAGCTTATCAATAGATTAGAACGAAACAAAAATGTTAATTCTCGCAAGAAATCATGACAAGCTGTTTCCGTTATGGTATAATCATAGTGGAAATAGCTTGTTCTATCTCTTGGAGGAGATATGAACATGAAAGTTGCGATTTATTGCCGCTTATCCGAAGAAGATAGAAACAAGCAATTTGAAACCGACGACAGCAACAGCATACAGAACCAAAAGACTATGCTGCTGCAATACGCTATGGAACAGGGGTGGGAACTTTACAACATATACAGCGACGACGACTACACGGGTTCAGATAGACGACGCCCGGAATTTAACCGTCTGCTCAAAGACGCAGAAGCGCACAAATTTGATATTATCCTCTGTAAAACACAATCCCGCTTCACCCGTGAATTGGAATTAGTTGAAAAGTACATACACGGGTTATTCCCTATTTGGGGTATTCGTTTCATCAGCATTGTTGACAATGCCGATACCGCCAACAAAGGAAACAAAAAGTCACGTCAAATCAACGGACTTGTCAATGAGTGGTATTTGGAGGATATGTCCGAGAATATCCGCAGCGTTTTAACCAACAGACGAGTGAACGGTTTTCATATCGGCGCATTTGCCCTTTACGGGTACAAGAAAGACCCCGACCAAAAGGGACACTTGATAATCGACGAAGAAGCCGCAGCCGTTGTCCGAGAAGTATTTACCCTATTCGCACAGGGTTACGGAAAAACTGCGATTGCCCGTATGCTCAATGACAGGGGCATACCAAATCCAACTGAATATAAGCGTCTGCATGGCTTGCGGTATCAGCAGCCGAAAACAAAGAACAGCACCCTTTGGAAATACTTTGCTATTTCTGATATGCTGATAAATGAAATCTATATCGGTAATATGGTGCAAGGAAAATACGGCAGCGTTTCCTATAAGACGAAGCAGAACAAGCCCCGTCCCAAAAGTGAGTGGTATGTCGTAGAGGGTACGCATGAGCCGATTATAGATCGTGAGTTATGGGACAGAGTACAGGCGTTAATCGAACAGAGGGCAAAGCCCTTTGACGTTGGCACAGTCGGTTTATTTGCAAGAAAAGCCCGGTGCGCTAACTGCGGTTACACCATGCGTTCATCAAAGTCTGCACCGGGGCGCGGAAGCAAACATTATTTACAATGCTCCAACCGCCATGTGGCAAAGGACGCTTGTATCGGCTCTTTTATCTCTGTTGACAAATTGGAAAGGCTTGTAATAGATGAGCTTAACCGTTTAGCAACCGATTATCTTGACAAAGACGAGTTAGAACAGAACATTGAGTTTTGCGACAACTTGCAGGAGCAGAAAGCCCGTCTACTCTCTGATATTGCAGTCTACGAAAAAAAGGTTGCAGAGTATTCAAAAGGTATTCGGGAGCTTTACATGGATAAGGTCAAGGGCTTAATTTCTGAAAGCGATTATGTAGAAATGTCTAAAGATTTTACCACAGAGCGTGAACGTTTGGAACGTGTAATTGCTGACGGAGAAAAGCAGTTAGCCGAAATCGAAGAAAAAATTGCGGCGGGCGATAATCGCCGCGAACTGATTGAACAATACACCAACTTGGAACACCTTACCCGCGAGATCGTGGAAACGCTGATTGATTATATATCCGTCGGCAAGCGTATTCCGGGAACAAGGAACGTTCCGATTGAAATTCACTGGAACTTTTAATCACAAGTTGTTCTTATATGATTGCAGCAGAGCAGAAGGCCCGGGTTACCTACGACAACATCCTGCGCCTGTCCGACGACCCGGACGTCAACGATGTCATCAAGTTCCTGCGGGCTCGGGAGATCGTGCATTTCCAGCGCTTCGGCGAGGGCCTGCGCCTGGCCAAGGAGAAGATGGACCAGAAAAATCTCTACTTCGTCAACCCGTCCTTCGATCAATAAGCGCAAAAATGCCCCTGCCTTCGTTTCAGAAGGCAGGGGCATTTTCAGATAGCTGTCAGATGCGGATGGCCAGGTTATAAGCGGCCTTGGTGGCCTGCCACATATTGCCGGGCTTCTCGGTGTTGTAGCTGTCTCCGATGTTGTGGACCTCGGCGGCAACCATTTCCTGCTGAGCGGACAGGAAGGGCTGGTCGTCGCCCTTGTTGCCGATGGCCATGACCACCAGGTCGGCCTCCAGCTGCTCGATATACTCCTCGTTGGTCATCTTGGGGGCCAGGGGATTCTCCACGTTCTTGGGGATGATGGGAGCCCAGGTGCAGTAGGGATCCGGCACGGCCTTGGCGCGGTTGCGGGCGATGACCACATGGCCATTCTCGAACCGGGTGACCCGGGCGCAGTTGATGAGCTGGCCGCCCTCGGCCTCGAAATAGTGGATCAGATGGCCGCGGTTGGCGGTGCAGGCGCCCTCCTCGAAGTGCTCCAGCATCTCCACGCAGGTGACCTTGCGCTGGTGCTCGGTGGCCAGCCAATAAGCGGTCTCCAGGCCCACGGCACCGCCGCCCACCACCACGATCTTGCGATCGGTGTCGGCCAGCTCCTGGGGATGGGTCAGCAGCCAGGTGGCCTCGATGTGGCGGGTCTCCTTCAGGCCGGGAATGGGAGGCAGACCCTCCTTGCTGCCATTGGCAAACACCACGGCGTCGTATCCGGCTTCCTTCAGCTGCTGGTTGGTCATGGTGGTGTCCAGGTGCACGGTGACGCCGTCCTGCTTCTCCACCTGGCGGAACAGCCATTCCATATAGTTGTGCAGCTCATACTTGCTCAGAGGAGCACCGGCGGCGTGCATCTTGCCGCCCATACGGTCGGACTTTTCAAATACGTCCACGGTATGGCCCCGCTGTGCGGCGGTGATGGCGAAGTTCAGGCCCGCGCAGCCTGCGCCGATAACGGCGATGCGCTTGCGCACCTTGGCCGGGGTGGGAACGGCAGGCAGCAGCTCCTCGAAGCCGGTGCGGGGATTCACGGCGCACTGGGGATGGCCGCCCTCGATGAACTCGTTGACGCAGCCCTCCTGGCAGCCGATGCAGGGACGGATGTCCTCCACCTTACCGGCGTAGGCCTTGTTGCACCAGTCGGCATCGGCCAGCACCGGGCGGCCCAGCATGATCATGTCGCACTTGCCGTCCCGCAGGGCCTGCTCGGCCAGGTCGGGATAGCCCAGCTTGCCCACGGCCACAATGGGGACCTCCACGCCCACGTTGGACTTGACGCACCGGGCGGCGAAGTATTCCTTGGCCACCTTGGACACGTCCAGGAAGCAACCGGCGGGCATACCGGCCGGGGGATGGGGCAGCCACCAGTTGTCATAGCAGCCCAGGTCCACATCGAACATATCGACGCCGGCCTTCACCAGGTTCTCCATATAGTTCAGGGTATCGGCGATGGAGCGGCCGTTCTTGAAGCCCTTCAGGCTCTTGACGGTATCCATGCGGTCGCCGTAGGTCTCGTTCAGGGCCAGGGACAGGTCGATGCGGTACATAATGGGATAATTGGGGCCCACCTTCCTGCGGATGGCCTTGATCATGTCCACGCCGAAGCGCTGCCAGTCGGCATACTTGCCGATCTTGCGGTGGTTGAAGGCGGGGGAGGTCAGCTGATCCAGCAGATAGCCCTCGTGGCCGTGCAGATACACGCCGTCCATGCCCATGACCTTGGCGTCCATGGACGCCTGGGCGGCATTGCGGATGATCTTGTCGCACTCCAGGTCCGTCAGGGGACGGCAGGGCACGTCAGGCAGATAGAAGTTGGGGTTCCAGGAGGCGGAAACCGGCAGCTGGAGCTTGGTCAGCAGGCACTGGGGATTGCCCACACGGCCCAGGCCCGGCGTCAGCTGGATGAAGATGCGGCTGCCCCGGGCGTGAACGCCCTGGGCCAGGTCGCGCCAGCCCATGAAGTTGGTGCGGGTGCCGTCGATACGGGGGAAGTAAGAGTAGTTGCCCTTCTCCGTGACGGAGGAGTCAATGTGGTGGCTGATGGGGATCAGGCCCGTGGTCAGCAGGCCCACGCCGCCCTCGGCCCGGGCAAAGAAATACTGGAGCATCTTGTCGTTGGGACGGCCGGTCTCCTCGGCCATCTGACAGTTGCCCATGGGGGCCATGACCAACCGGTTCTTCACCGTCAGCTTGTTGATCTGGATGGGAGAGAACAAAGAGGTGTAGGGATAGAGGTCCCGGGTCATGCGTGCCGTGCCGCCTGCGCGGTTTTCGCAGTCGGTGCGCACCCAGTTGCCGAAGCTGTTGACCAGCTGCTGTACCAAAATGTCTTTCTTCAAGGGTATGCCCTCACTTTCCTGAAATGGTAAAAGTTTGCGTATCGATTGATGAGACAAGCATACCACATCTCGCCGCCAGAATCAACAAAAAAAACCAAAAATTCGAATAAATTCGTTGCAACTTGCCTGATTTCATGGTAAAATGATAGTGGTAAAAAACAAATAATGTACAGAGTATGGCATTTATGTGGATTAACGGCCACTGACTTTGTACAGAACCGCGTGCATGTATATGCACACAGCCCAGAAAGGACGTGAAGCACGGTTGAACAGAAACCCCAAGATCCTGGCCGTGGCCGGTAAGGGCGGCGTGGGCAAGACGTCGCTGTCGGCTGCCTTCGTGCGGCTTTTGACCGAGACGCACCCGGACGCCCGGATCTTAGCCATCGACGCGGACCCCGCCGTGGGTCTGTCCACCGCCCTGGGGGTGGAGGTACGGCAGACCCTGGATGATATCCGCAAGCAGATCGTGTCCTCGGTGGAGGACGGCGAGCCGCGGGAGGCCATCGAGCTGCTCAGCGAGGCCCGGTACCGCATCTTCGACACCATGGTGGAGCAGCAGAAATTCTCCTTCCTGGCCATCGGCCGGCCGGAGACCGCCGGGTGCTACTGCAAGGTCAACGCCTACCTCAAGGAGATCATCAATCTTCTGGCCGGTGACTTCGACTATGTGGTCATCGACGGCGAGGCCGGCATTGAACAGATCAACCGCCGCGTCATGGAGAAGGTCACCCATCTGGTGCTGGTGACGGACCCCAGCCGCAAGGGCACCCAGGTGATCCAGACCATCAAGCGCGTGGCCGACGACCTGGTGATGTACGACCGCTGTGGCGCGGTGGTGAACCGGGTGACGGACCCGGCCATGATCCCCTATATTCATATTGAAGGCATTGATGTTCTCGCCTATATCGGCAGCGACGCCAAGCACGCCGCCAACGATATCCGGGGACTGAGTGTTTTTGATCTGCCTGACGACGCTCCGGTGATCGCAGGCGCCCGCGAAGCCCTGACAAAACTGCAGATCCTGTAAACTTTTAGGAGAGAGGTGTAATTCTTGAGAGATCTGAAGCATTTGATCTACTTCGAAAATCTGCTGGAAAACGCCGACAATGAGCTGGTCAAGCAGGCTCAGGCGGACGGCAAGCTGGCCGTCGGCTATACCTGCTACCACGTGCCCGAGGCGCTGCTCAACGTCGGCAACTGCTTTTCCGTGCGCCTGCGGGCGCCCCGGACCGGCTCTTTGGACATCGCCACCTATTACATGTCCAACTATACCTGCGAGTTCGCCCGTGCCCTGGTGGAGCGGGGCATGGAGGGCGGCTTCCAGTTCCTGGACGCTTTGGCCGGTGTGGACGCCTGTTCCATGATGAACCGCGCCATGGAGCATTTTGAGATTCTCCAGCTGAACTCCAAGCCCAATTTCTTCGTGAGCCACTGCGATATCCCCTATAAAATCACCGACTATACCCTGGATTCCTACGTGTCCCAGATGCGCATCCATGTGCTGGACGAGCTGAAAAACCGCTACGGTGTGGACACCTCCGACGACGCCATCCGCGCCGCCGTGGCCCAGCATAACGAGGTCTGCCGCATCATCAGCGAGATCGGCGAAATGCGCAAGGCCGATAACCCCGTCATCACCGGGTACGAGTTCCATGTGCTGAACCTGGTGACCTATACCTGTCCCAAGGACCTGATTCTCCCCTATCTGCGGGAGACCCTGGAGGAGCTGAAGACCCGCCAGCCCGACGAGAAGCCCGCCTTCCGGGCCAGAGTCGCCATCGTGGGCAGCGAGATCGACGATCCCCAGCTGACCAAGCTCATCGAGGGCTGCGGCGCCCTGGTGGTGTCCGACCGCTACTGCTTCGGCTCCACCCCCGGCCGCGAGGTCATCGAGCTGAAGGACGACGAGGACCCCCTGCGCCAGCTGTGCCTGCACGTGATGCAGCACTCCGAGTGCGCCCGGTATATCGCCGACGAGAAGGTCCAGCAGCGCCGGGACACCGCCGACCGTCTGGCCCGGGAGTTCAAGGCCGACGGCATCATCTATGAGCAGATGAAATACTGCGACTACTGGGGCTTTGAGCGGGCTCTGGTCAGCTATATCATGCACGAGGAGTACAACTGGCCGGTGCTGTCCATCGACCGCCTGTACAACAACGGCAATTCCGGCCAGCTGCGCACCCGCGTCCAGGCCTTTGTGGAATCCCTGGAGATCAAGCGCATCCAAAAGAACGGAGGGACCAAGTAATGGCAAAGATGAAATTCCCCAACCCCAAGTTCTTCCGGGCCAAGGACAACGTGGACTGGAAGGCACAGGGCCGGAACCTGCAGGAAGTGGGCGGCATCATCTGGGATATGCTGAAGGAGACCGACTGGAAGGCCTTCGCCGCCAAGCAGAAGGCCAACGTCCAGGACAATGTCCGCCGGGTGGTCCGCGAGGCCAAGACCATCGCCGCCATGACCCCCGCCGAACGGCTGGACCTGCTGAAAACCGGTGAAAAGCACCTGGGCACCCTGTACCGCAAGGGCGACATGGTCACCGTGCGCCGCGAGTGGCGCGGCGTGGCCGACACCGCCTATGACTTCAAGGAGTGGCTGCGGACGTGGGGCATGCTGCTGGGCACCTTCTCCAAGGACCTGGTCCCGGCCCTGAACATGACGTTCTATTACCGGTGGATGATCTCCTATGTGTGCTGCGTCAGCTTCATGGACAAGAACACCATGGGCCAGCGGAGCAACGCCTTGAAGATGAGCCACCTGCTGATCTACGATATCTTCCGCTATGTGGCCGAGAACCTGGTGTTCCTGGCCAAGTGCGACAAGAAGAACGGCAACAGCGCCGAGCTGAACAAGAAGGTGGTCCTGTTCGACGAGATGACCATGGGCCAGATCATGGCGGGCTTCCCGGATCTGCTGGGCATCCCCTATCAGCTGATGCCCGTATTCCTGGTGTCCGAGATCGACCAGCTGACCTGCGTGCCGTATATTGACGCGGTGGAATCCTTCGGCCTGCCCGCCGATACCTGCCCCGTGCCCTCCTCCGAGTGCGGCGCTCTGGTCATCGACGCTCTGCCTCATATGGGCAACTGCTTCATCTCCTCCTCCATGCCCTGCGACGGGTCCACCATGGCCTCGTCCTATATGGCCCGCCGGTTCCCCGACCTGCCGGTGTTCCATCTGTGCTTCCCCGTCCGGTATGAGGACGAGGCCACGCTGAAGATGGGCGCGGAGGACATCCGGGCCTGCATCAAGTTCATCGAGGAAAAGACCGGCGCCCAGTGGAGCTGGGACGCCTACTTCTCCGCCATGAAGCGCTTCAACGAGGAGACCAAGTACGAGCTGGAGAAGTGGGAGGTCAACAAGACCGCCTATCCTCAGCTGCTGGGTCCCTGCTACGAGCTGTTCCGCAAGTGGAACTATGAGATGGACGGCGGTATTGATCCCCGTGTCATGAAGACCTGCAAGAAGGTCAACAAGCTCCTGCTCCAGGCCTACGAGCGCCGCGACGAGGCGTGGGTGGGCAAGATGCGCTATCGCGGCATCGTGTGGTCCTGCCCGGCCCACTACTATGCCAACTTCTCCAACTGGCTGGCTAACTGCTGGGGCATCAACATCCTGGTGGAGATGGAAAGTCTGAACTTCACCAAGCCCCTGGAGACTGAGGACCCCGAGCTGGCCCTGCTGGATCTGGCCCGTCTGTACGAGCGCATGGTCATGCGCCGTCACACCAACGGCGGCTACCAGAACGTGGTGGACGAGCTGTGGCGTCAGTGCGAGGCGTGGAACGCCAACATCATCATCATGTATCAGAACGTGGCCTGCAAGAACATGGCCACCGTCCAGGGCATCCTGGACGAACAGGGCCGCGAGCGGGGCTATCACCTGATCTGGATCGAGCACGATCTGATGGATCCCCGCACCGTCTCCCGCAAGACCATGCGCGACAAGGTCAACGAGTATATGCGCACGGTGATGCGGGCCGAGCCTGTGGACCCCACCCTGCTGGACTTTGATGACGAAATTTGTATGTAATTTCGGACCATACTACATAAATAAGGAGTAATTGACTATGAAATATTACGGCGGCTGCGACGTAGGCTCCACCTACACCAAGGCAGTGATCCTGGACGAAACCGGCAAAATCTGCGCCGATACCACCATCCGCAGCAAGATCAA
>NZ_JAJEPW010000034.1:0-31455 GCF_020687045.1 Brotocaccenecus cirricatena | reverse complement strand
GGACAGCGCCGCCATGGCGCTGTCCCACTTTTTAGCCTTTCTGCTTACAATAATACCCCCTCATGCCGGTTTATCGTCCTGCATGAGGGGGTATTTCGTTATAGTGGTCGTATTACCGCTGCAGGGTCTTGACCCACTCGCCATATTTGCGGAGGTTTTCATCCCGGGCAGCAGGGCCATCGCCAATGGTCAGGACATAGACCTTGATCTTGGGCTCGGTGCCGCTGGGCCGCACCAGGATGGTGGTGCCGTCCGTCAGCTCATAGCGCAGCACGTTGCTGCCGGACAGCTCCATGGCGGATTTTTCGCCGGTGCGGCAGTCGATGACGCTGCCGTCGGTATAGTCCTTGCGGCGCAGGACCTCCACCCCGGCAATAGCGGCCGGGGGATCTGCCCGCAGGTCCCGCATCAGCTGAGCCATCTTCTCCAGGCCGTCCAGGCCGGGCATCACCAGATTGTGGGTCTTTTCGCCGTAATAGCCGTACTTTTCGTACAGGGCGTTCAGGGCGTCGAACAGGGTCATGCCCTGGGCGGCGTACCAAGCGGCCATCTCCGTCAGGATCAGGGAGGCGGTAACGGCGTCCTTATCCCGGACGTAGTCCCCCAGCATATAGCCGTAGCTCTCCTCATAGCTCATGATGACCTGGCCCTTGCCCTGGCCCTCCAGCTCGTTCTTCTTCTCTGCCATGAACTTGAAGCCGGTGAAGGTATCGCAGCAGGTGACGCCGTTGGCCTCGGCCACCTTCCGGGCCATCTCGGTGGTGACGATGGTCTTCAGGAAATAGGGATGCTCCGGCAGCTTGCCCGCCCGGCGCATGGCCCCGATGAGGTAGTCCAGCATCAGCACGCCGGTCTGGTTGCCGGTAACGGGCACAAAGGAGCCGTCGTGGCTGCGGACCATGATGCCCACCCGGTCGCTGTCCGGGTCAGTGCCCAGGATGAAGTCCGCCCCCGCCTGGTTGGCCAGGTCAATGGCCAGATAGAAGCCCTCGGGGTTCTCCGGATTGGGGGAGGCCACCGTGGGGAAATTACCGTCCAGCACCATCTGCTCCTTGACGCAGTACAGATGCTTCACGCCCAGGCCCCGCAGGGCCTCCGGCACCAGCTGCCAGCCGCAGCCGTGGAAGGGGGTGTACACCATCTTGAAGGTGTCGGCCACCTGGGCCATAGACTGCCGGTCGTTGACCATGGCCATCACATGAGCCATAAAGCGGTCGTCGGTCTCCCGGCCCATGACCTGGATCAGGCCCTGGGCCGCCGCGTCGTCATAGGCCATCCGGCGCACGCCGGTGAAAATGTCGATGTGCTCCAGCTCCCGGGCGATGGCGGCAGCGTGCTGAGGCGGCAGCTGGGCGCCGTCGGACCAATAGACCTTGTAGCCGTTATACTCCTTGGGGTTGTGGCTGGCGGTGACGTTGATGCCCGCCTGGCAGCCGTATTCCCGGACGGCGAAGCTCAGCTCCGGCGTGGGACGCAGAGACTCGAAAATCCGCACATGGATGCCATTGGCGGCGCAGACCTCGGCGGCGGCCCGGGCAAACTCCATGGAGTGGTTGCGGCAGTCCATGCACAGGGCCACGCCCCGGCGCTTGGCCTCCTCCCCCTCGGCGCAGATGACGTTGGCAAAGCCCTGGGTGGCCCAGCGGATGACATGGACGTTCATCTGGTGCAGGCCCACCTTCATGGTGCCCCGCAGACCGGCGGTGCCGAACTCCAGCGGCCCGTAAAACCGCTCGCGGATCTCCTTCTCGTCGCCGCGGATGCTCTCCAGCTCGGCGTGCTCCTCCGGAGTCAGCGCCGGAGAGGCCAGCCACTTCTCATATTCCCGCATGTAGTCCATCAGAAAATCTCCTTCCCTTCTATTACGCCTGGGGCTGCTCCGGTTCCTCCACCGGCTCAGCCTCCAGAATTTCTTTGGCGTCCTCCAGCAGGGAGGCCGGAACATACAGGCTGGCGCCGTAGCCGGAAAAGCCGTTGATGACCTTCCCCGCGCCGCCCTCATAGTCAAAATACTTGAAGCAGGGGATGCGATAGGCCGCCAGAAGCGAGATGAGCATATCCGCATCGGCGGTGGAATCGAAGGTGCTGGTCAGCAGAACCGCCCTCTCCTTCTCTCCCTTGGCATTGACGGGCCACTCCGGCGCATCCGGCGCAAAGGCCCACTTGGAATTGTCCATATGCGATACCTCCTGAAATGAAAGTTTATTTGTGATATTTCGTACCGGCGGCGATCTGACAGGCCCGATAGATCTGCTCCAGCAGCATGATGCGGGCCAGGTGATGGGGAAACGTCATAGGCGACATGGACAGCCGCCAGTCGGCCTGCCGCTTCAGGTCCTCGGATAGGCCCACGCTGCCGCCGATGAGAAAGGTCAGCTGACTCTTTCCGGACACGGCCAGCTCCTGCATCCGGCGGCTCAGCTCCACGCTGGAGCAGGGCTTGCCCTCGATGCACAGGGCGATAACGGCCCCGCCCCGGGGCAGCCTTTCCCGGATGGCGGCGGCCTCCGCCGCCAGAGCCCGCTGAATCTCCGCCGCCGAGGGGTCCTCCGGCAGGCGGCTCTCCGGCAACTCGATGATCTCCAGCTTGCAGTGCCGCCCCAGGCGCTTGGCATATTCGGCGGCGGCCTCCTGATAGAACTTCTCCTTCAGCTTCCCCACGCAGAGGACGGTTATCTTCTGCATGGCGTCCCCTCCGTCTCATAGGCGGGACTCAGCTCGTCCCGGGGGGCCACATACAGCCGCACCTGGGCCCCACCGGCCCGCAGGGCGCGGTCCACCGCGTCATAGGCCAGCTGGGGCGTGTTGTTCTCCTTGCTGAGATGGGCCAGAACGATGCACCCGGTGCCGCAAGCGGCCATCCGGGCGGCAAAAGCCGCCGCATCTTCGTTGGACAGGTGGCCCTGGCTTCCCAGGACCCGCTGCTTCAGAGGATAGGGATACGGCCCGGACCGCAGGCGGTCCACGTCGTGGTTGCTCTCCAGCACCAGCATGCCCACCCCCGGCAGAACCTCCTCCGCCTCCGGGGTCACATAGCCGGTGTCCGTCAGAATGCCAACGGAGCCGGAGCCGTCGATGCGGTAATCCATGCTCTGGGCGGCGTCGTGGGACGTGGCAAAGGCCGTGACCCGGCAGGAGCCGATGCAGAATTCGGTTCCGGGGTCCCGGGGCCGCAGCAGCGGCTCCACCCCCGCCAGGCGATACGCCAGCTGCCGGGCGGTGCCGGGACTTGCGTACAGGGGAATGTGGTGGTGCTTGATCAGCGTGGCCAGGCCGGAAATATGGTCCGTGTGCTCGTGGGTAATGAGAATGCCGTCCAGCTCATCCATGGACAGCTTCAGCTGGGCCAGATCCGCCTTGATGCGGCGGGTAGAAATCCCGGCGTCCACCAGGATATGGGTGCCGCCGTCGGACAGCAGCAGGCAGTTGCCCTGGGAGCCGCTGGACAGGGTATGTAGGGTCATCAAAATGCGCTTACCTCACAGAAAAATTCGGCATCCGCCGCGGATGGCGGCGGACGCCGTGAAAAATGCCGTATCAGCCGATGTGGGCCTCGGCCTCCTGGGCCTCGGGGATCTCCTCCACGCGGATATCCGCCCCCACAGAGCGGAGCTTGCCCACCAGGTCCTCATAGCCCCGCTCGATGAACTGCACCTGGGTCAGCTCGGTGACGCCCCGGGCCGCCAGACCCGCGATCACCAGGGCCGCACCGGCCCGCAGGTCGCAGGCCTGCACCGGCGCGCCGGTGAGATACTCCACGCCTTCGATCACGGCCACCCGGCCGTCTACCTGGACCTGTCCGCCCATGCGGCGCAGCTCGTCCATATACTTGAAGCGGTTGGCCCCGTATACGCCCTCGGTGACCAGGCTGGTCCCCTGGGCCAGGGACAGCACCACCGCGATCTGGGGCTGCATATCCGTGGGGAAGCCGGGATAGGGCTGGGTCTTGACGTTGGTGCGCTGCAGAGGCCCGGACCGGGACACCAGCAGGGTGTCGTCCTCCTCCTCCACGGTGACGCCCATCTCCGTCAGCTTGGCGGAGATGCAGTCCATGTGCTTGGGGATCACGTTGCGGATCAGCAGCCGTCCGCCTGCGGCGGCCACGGCGGCCATATAGGTACCGGCCTCGATCTGGTCGGGAATGATGCAGTAGGTGCCGCCGTTGAGCTTCTCCACGCCCCGGATGCGGATGGAGTCGGTGCCTGCGCCCTTGATGTCTGCGCCCATGGAGTTCAGGAAGTTGGCCAGGTCCACAATGTGGGGCTCCTTGGCGGCATTTTCAATGGTGGTGGTGCCCTCGGCCAAGGCCGCGGCCATCATGATGTTCATGGTAGCGCCCACGCTGACCATGTCCAGATACACGGCAGCGCCGGTCAGGCGGCCGCCCTTGGCCACGGCCTGGACCAGATTGCCCTCGGTGACCCCCGCGCCCATGGCCCGGAAGCCCTTGACGTGCTGGTCGATGGGCCGGACGCCGAAATTGCAACCGCCGGGCATGGCCACAGTAGCCTTGCCGAAGCGGCCCAGCAGCGCGCCCAGCAGGTAATAGCTGGCCCGGATCCGGCGCACCAGCTCGAAGGACGGCTGGGTGGAGTGCACATGGCGGCTGTCGATCTCCACCGTGTGTCGGTTCAGCACCCGGACGCGAGCCCCCAGCTCCTCCAGAATGGAGAACAGCAGCGTCACGTCGCTGATCTGGGGGATGTTTTCAATGCGGCAGACCCCGTCCACCAGCAGGGCGGCGGGAATGATGGCAACGGCGGCATTTTTTGCGCCGCTGATGGTGACTTCGCCCATCAGCGGACGGCCGCCATGAATGATATACTTATTCAAAACAGGCACCCTCTCTTAGGTAGTGTAGAAATATGTCCGTGAGTCTATCATGCCCACGGGTGGAAAACTTCATACGGCAATCCGCAGGAAGTATCAATTCGCACACTCATTCAGTATATCATATTTTTCAAAAATAGCAAGCAAAGACGGCAATTCTTTTTGAATTATTTGCGTAGCTTAGCAGCTGCACCTGCGGAAGCCCCGCCATCCCAAACGTTTCGCACAGCACATCAGGCGGGCCTGCTTTCTCTCCGGCAGCATGAAATGCGGTCCACGGAACCGCAAATTCGCCCATCGTGCTTGACAGGATTTTAGGCGGAGCATATAATTAAATTGGTATTTTGTGCCGTAAAATGGTGCAGAATGTGAAGGAGAGAGGGCATGAATTATCCGTTGGTCATTAAGGTCCTGGGCTATACCCTGTGGGTGGAGGCCGGGTGCATGGTGCTGCCACTGCTGTCTCTGGCGCTGCTGCCACGGTCCTCCGGGGCAGGTGCGGTATGTCCGATGCGGGCAGCAAGCTGATGATGATCCTGTGGATGCTGCTGGGCCTCCTGGAGCTGATGCCCATCCTGGTGATGCTGTCGCCGGGGACCTGGAAGGAACGATAAGACAAGGGGGAAATGCCCATGAAAATCGGCTGCATCGTTATGGCGGCGGGAAACGCCCGCCGCTTCGGCAGCAATAAGCTGGACGCCCGGGTGGAGGGAAAGACCCTGCTGCGCCGGGCGCTGGAGGCCGTTCCGGCGGCGTGCTTTGACCGGGTAGCGGTGGTGACCCAGTATCCCCGGGGCATGGACCTGGCCCGGGAGATGGGCTTTCTGCCGGTGGAGAATTCCCGGCCCGACCTGGGGCTCAGCCACACCATCGCCCTGGGTATGGCCCATATGCAGGACATGGACGGAGTGATGTTCCAGGTGTCGGACCAGCCGCTTCTACGGCGGGACAGCGTGGAGCGGCTGGTGGAGGCGTTCCGCCGCCATCCGGACCGGCTGGCGGCCCTGGCCCATGACGGCGTCCGGGGAAATCCCTGCCTGTTTCCGGCCAGCCTGTTTCCGGAGCTGACGGCTCTGGAGGGAGACCACGGCGGCAGCGCCGTGATCCGCCGTCATCCGGACCTGCTGCTGCTGGTGGAGGCCCCGCCCCAGGAGCTTACCGACGTGGACACCCCCCAGGCGTTGGAGGTCCTCACCGGAGAAAAATGCCGATAATTTTTGCCCCGTCCGGCCCGGACGGGGCAAAATCGTATATTTTATGAACAAACATAAGATGCTTTGTGAACATTAGCACTCGACGCTTGACAGTGCTAAAATTTGTGCTATGATACAGTTGTTCCTTGAGAGAGGGACCGCGAGAGGCCCCCCAGAGGAACAGAAAATGTTGTATGTAATGGTAACAAAAGTTCGGCGGTGCGGCCCGTAGGCCGCCCGGAAATTGAATGGAGGTATGACTTATGTTGCCTAGCATTTTTGGTGAGAACCTGTTTGATGATTTCTTTACGGATCCTTTCGGTATGATGGTAATGCCCCAGCGTCACGACCCGCTGTACGGCAAGCACAGCAAGAACCTGATGAAGACCGACGTGCGGGAGACGGAGGACAGCTATGAGTTGGACGTGGACCTGCCGGGCTTCAAGAAGGACGAGGTCAATGTGGAGCTGAAGAACGGTTATCTGACCATCCAGGCGGCCAAGGGCCTGGACAAGGACGAAACCGACAAGAAGGGCAAGTACATCCGTCAGGAGCGCTACGCCGGGTCCTGCAGCCGCAGCTTCTATGTGGGCGAGGATGTGGAGGCCGGCGAGGTAGCCGCCAGGTTTGAAAACGGCATCCTGCAGCTGTCCATCCCCAAGAAGGAGCACAAGCAGCTGCCCAAGAACTCCACCATCCAGATCCAGTGACCCTCCGACGCCCCGGTAACGTGCCGGGACTCGTAAATGAATCGGCCCCCCGGCGGGAAATCCCGCCGGGGGGGCTTTTTGCGCTGCCGCGATAAAAAATTGTCAGCGTGCGAAAAAAATATGTTCCCGGGGTATTGTCTTTTTTTTCACTTTCGATTATAATAAGTTTTGAAATAAAGCTGTTGCCCCAACGACAACGGTTCTTAACAGATTCTGAACGAGGATAAAGGGAACAAAAACATGAGAAACTTACAGTGCACCATCACCGACATGCGCAAAAAGGTGTTCGCCGAGGTGGCGAAGCTGGCCTATGAGGGCGGAGACTATTACACCCGCATGGAAAAGCTGCCCTATGAGCTGATGCCCGGCGAGGTGGGCACCGTCCGGGAGTCCATCTTCCTGGAGCGGGCCATTGTGGGCGAGCGGATCCGCCTGGCCATGGGCCTTCCCCTGCGGGATGTGTCCGAGCATACGCTGCTGTCCGACGGTGTGGAGGAAAGCGCCATTGCCGAGAAATACTACGATCCCCCGCTGATCAACATCATCAAATACGCCTGCCACGCCTGTCCCGACACCCACTATGAGGTCACCAACGCCTGCCAGGGGTGCTTGGCCCGTCACTGCTCCCACGCCTGTCCCAAGGGGGCCATCTATTTTGAGCACGGCCAGGCCCACATCGACCAGACCAAGTGCATCAAGTGCGGCAAGTGCAAGGCGGCCTGCTCCTATCAGGCCATCATCAAATTCTTCCGCCCCTGCCAGGAGGCCTGCGGCATGGATGCCATCGGCAAGGACGACCACGGCCGGGCCCAGATCAACTATGACAAGTGCGTCAACTGCGGCATGTGCCTGGTGAACTGCCCCTTCGGTGCCATTGTGGACAAGGGCCAGCTGTTCCAGCTGATCCACGCCATCCGGGGCGGAGCAAAGGTCATCGCCATCATCGCCCCGGCCTTCTGGGGCCAGTTCGGCGAAAAGGTCACCCCCGGCCAGATCAAGGCCGCCATGAAGGAGCTGGGCTTTGCGGGCCTGGAGGAGGTGGCCGTGGGCGCGGATCTGTGCGCCATCGAGGAAGCGGAGGAGTTTTTGCGGGTGGTGCCGGAGAAGCAGCCCTTTATGGCCACGTCCTGCTGCCCGGCCTGGTCCGTGATGGCTAAGAAAGAGTTCCCGGGCTTTGCACCGTATATCTCCATGACCATGACGCCCATGGTGCTGACGGCCCGGCTCCAGAAGCGCCGGAACCCCGACTGCAAGATTGCCTTCATCGGGCCCTGCGCCGCCAAGAAGCTGGAAGCCAGCCGCCGCAGCGTCCGCAGCGATGTGGACTTCGTCCTGACCTTTGAGGAGCTGCGGGGCATGTTCGAGGCCAAGAACATCGACTTCTCCCAGATCCCCGACGAGCAGGCCCAGTATGAGGCTTCCGCCCCCGGCGTGGGCTTTGCCGCCAGCGGCGGCGTGGCCAAGGCGGTGGAGAAGGTCATTGAGAAGCTGGAGCCGGATCGCCAGGTCAAGACCGTGTATGCCGAGGGCCTGCGGGAGTGCCGCCAGATGCTGCGCATGGCCCGCACCGGGAAATACGACGGCTATCTGCTGGAGGGCATGGCCTGCCCCGGCGGCTGCATCGCCGGCGCCGGTACCGTCCAGCCGCCGGAGAAGTCCCGCCGTCTGCTGGAGCAGTATAAGGCCCAGGCCCCCAAGAGCAACCCCGTGGAGTCGGACTATACCGAGTATCTGCAGATCATCCGCGAGGATGAGGAGAACTGGGACCCCGTGGCCCGTCACTGAGCACCGAATTTCGCAAAAAGCCATTCCGCTGCGGCAGAATGGCTTTTTCGTTGCCCGCAGCAGGCTTGACAGGCAGAAATTTCTACCATAAACTGAGCATATGAATATCGACAAAGCGAAGGAGAATGGCCATGCTCTATATCCAGCGATATCGCTCTCCCCTGGGGGAGATTCTCATGGCGGCAGATGACGCGGGCCTGGTAGGTCTGTGGTTCGCGGGACAGAAGCACTTTGCCCCGGGACTGACCCAGGCCCGGGAACAGGAGACCCCGGTGCTGGCGGCGGCGGGCCGCTGGCTGGACCTGTATTTTGCCGGACGGCGGCCCCATTTTATCCCGCCGCTGCACCTGACGGGCACGGAATTCCGCATGGCGGTGTGGTCCTTGCTGCAGGAGATTCCCTACGGAGAGGTCACCACCTACGGTGAACTGGCCCGGCAGCTGGCTCAGCGGCTGGAGGTGCCCCATATGTCCGCTCAGGCGGTGGGCGGCGCGGTGGGACACAACCCCATTTCCCTGATCGTGCCCTGCCACCGGGTGATAGGCGCCGACGGCAGCCTCACCGGCTATGCCGGAGGGGTGGACAAAAAGCGCCGCCTGCTGGCCTTGGAGGGCCTGGACGTGTCCCGATTTGCCTGACCATCCCCGCTGATCCGTCAGCCGCTCCGGGAAAACTTCCTGTTGCATCCGGAGGAAAATCGTGCTACAATGTCGTAAAATGATGTACGGTATATTCGGAACATTCTGGCATTCTATTGGGAGGAATCATTTATGGCAGAAAGCGCAGTGAAACGAATCGGCGTGCTGACCAGCGGCGGCGACGCACCGGGCATGAATGCGGCGGTGCGGTCCGTGGTGCGCTCAGCTCTGGACCGGGGCATCGAGTGCATCGGCATCCGCCGGGGCTGGTCCGGCCTCATCAACGGGGATTTTTACCGCATGGATTCCGGCAGCGTCAGCCGCATCATCAACCGCGGCGGCACCATTCTCTATACCGCCCGCAGCGAGGAGTTCCGCACGGCGGAGGGCCAGGCCAAGGCCGCCGGTGTGTGCAAGCTGCTGGGGCTGGACGGCATCGTGGCCATCGGCGGCGACGGCACCTTCCGGGGAGCCCAGGAGCTCAGCAAATGCGGCGTGTCCGTGGTGGGCATCCCCGGCACCATCGACAACGACATCGTCTGCACCGAATACACCATCGGCTTCGACACCGCCGCCAACACGGCGGTGGAGTGCATCGACAAGCTGCGGGATACCATGCAGTCCCATGAGCGCTGCGCCGTGGTGGAGGTCATGGGCCGCCACGCCGGATATCTGGCCCTGTATGTGGGCGTAGCCGTGGGGGCCACGGCGGTGCTGGTGCCGGAACGCCCCTATGATTTCCATTCCCAGGTGGCCGAAAAGATCCGCCACGCCCGCCTGAACGGCAAGACCAACTTCATGATCGTGGTGGCCGAGGGCGCGGCCAGCGCCGTGGACGTGGGCCGCCAGATTCAGGAGGAGCTGGCCCTGGATCCCCGGGTCACCATCCTGGGCCACATCCAGCGGGGCGGCAGCCCCACCGCCAAGGATCGGGTCATGGCCACCCGCATGGGCTATGAGGCCGTCCAGATCCTGGCCGAGGGCAAGACCAACCGGGTCATCTGCACCAAGGACGATCAGATCATCGACCTGGACATTGACGAGGGGCTGGCCATGAAAAAGACCCTGAACTCCGAGGAGTTCAAGGTCATGACCGTTATGACGGGTATGTAAATAGAGAACAATCCCTCCGGCATTAGCCGGAGGGATTGCTTTTTCAGAATTCCGGGTATCCGTCCTTCAGGGACTCATCGTACACGGCGCGCTCGCCGCCGATGAACTTGGGCCGCACCCGGGCCGCCAGCAGAATGGCGCTTCCGATGCGGTCCTGCTCCAGCCGCACCGGCACCGCCACCTTCTTCAGGTGCATGCCGATCAGCGTGCCGCCTACGTCCAGACCGGCGTCGGCCCGGATCTCCTCCACCGCCACCGGGTGGCGGAAGGTGTGATAGGCGGCGGTGGCGAAGGAGCTGCCCGCCTTGGGCTGGGGCACCACGTTGACGATGTCCAGCTGAGGCACCGCCTCGTGCTCCACGATCAGCGCCCGATTCAGGTGCTCGCAGCACTGGGCGGCGATATACACACCCATGGGGCCGAACACGCTGTGCAGCCCGTCGAAAATGGCCTGGCCCACCTCCGGCGTGGACCAGCTGCCCACCCGGCGGCCCACCACCTCGCTGGTGCTGCAGCCCACCACCACGATCTGCCCCTTGTGCAGACGGGCGGCCTCCGCCAACTGCCGGGCGGCGGCGGCGGACTCCTGCCGCACCTGGGCCAGCAGATCGGTATTTTCTACCTCATGAACGATTCCTGCCATGATAAAACTTCCTTTCTGCGGGAATCCTCCCGTTTGAAGCTATTTTACCACTGAATGTTCAGCTTGTCCAGAGCCTTGCTGCGCTTGAGCAGTACAAACAGCACCAGGCCGATGACCAGGCCCATGGCCCCCTGCACCAGGTTGCCGGGGATGCTGGCCGCCGCGCCGATGCCCTTGCCCAGCAGCAGGCAGGCATAGCCGAAATAGCCCGCCACCATGATCAGCTCGCCCACGACGCCGCCCACCACATAGGCGTAGGGCTTGCGGCCCAGGGCCTTCACGATCAGCGCCGCCGCTATGGCATCCAGGGCCTTGATGACCAGGGTGCCGGGGGCGTAGTGGGCATAGCCGTTGAGCAGGTCCGTCAGCATAGAGCCGATACCGGCGGCAGCGCCGCCCCACCAGGGCCCCAGGATCCAGCCGGACAGCAGCACGCAGCAGTCGCCCAGATTCACATAGCCCTGCATGGGGGAAGGAATCTGCACCACCATGGTTGCCACATACGTCAGTGCCGCCATCAGAGCGGCCAGTACCATTTTTCTGATTTTCATGTCTCTCATAGGAAAAATCTCCTTGCGTTTTGATTCTGTCTGTATTATAGTAAGAACTGGTATTATTGAAATAACCATATTGATATTATTTGATAATACCAGATAGGAGATTTTTCATGCTGACCTATGCGCTGGAGAAAAACGGAAGCAGCAGCCTGTATACCCAGCTGTACGGCTGCATCCGCCGGGACATTCTGTCCGGCGCCCTGCCGCCCCGGCAGAAGCTGCCCTCCAAGCGGGCTCTGGCCCAGCATCTGGAGGTCAGCGTCATCACGGTGAAGAACGCCTATGAGCAGCTGGCGGCGGAGGGGTATATCTACACCGTGGAGAAAAAGGGGTATTATGTCAGCCCCGTGGAGCGGCCTCTGCCTCCGGCGGACCCGCCGCCGCTGACTCCGGAAAAACCGGCGGAGCCGGTGTTTCTGGACCTGGCCACCGGGTCTCTGGACCGGTCCTACTTCCCCTTTACCGTGTGGTCCCGGCTCATGCGCCAGACCATCCTGGAGGAGGACACGGAGCTTCTCCGGGCCGCCCCCTCCAACGGGGCCCCGGCCCTGCGCCGGACCATCGCCGCCCACCTGCGCCAGTTCCGGGGCATGGACGTGGACCCGGAGCAGATCATCATCGGCGCGGGAACGGAGCTGCTATACACCCTGATCATCCAGCTGCTGGGCCGGGAGAAGCGCTACGCCGTGGAGGACCCGGGCTATGGCAAGATCGCCAGAATTTACCAGGCCCACCAGGTCCCCCTGTGCCGGGTGGGGCTGGACGGCGGCGGCCTGGACGTGACCCAGCTGCGCCGCCAGCCGGCGGACGTGGTCCACATCTCCCCGTCTCACCACTACCCCACCGGCATCGTCATGCCCATTGCCCGGCGGCAGGAGCTGCTGCGCTGGGCGGCGGAGGAGCCGGAGCGGTATATTTTGGAGGACGACTACGACAGCGAGTTCCGCTTTGTGGGCCGTCCCATCCCCACCCTGTTCTCCGTCAGCGAGAACCAGCGGGTCATCTATCTGAACACCTTTTCCAAGACCATCGCCCCGTCCATCCGCATCAGCTATATGATCCTGCCGCCCCGCCTGCTGGCCCGCTACCGGGAGAAGCTGGGCTTTTACGCCTGCACCGTGTCCAGCTTCGAGCAGTACACCCTGGCCCGGTTTCTGGAGCAGGGCCGGTATGAGCAGCATCTCAACCGCATGAAAACCCGCTATCGTCAGAAGCGGGACGCCGTGATTGACGCCATCCGCCGCAGTCCCCTGTCGGACCGGGCGGAGATACTGGAGCAGGACGCGGGGCTGCACTTTCTTATGGTGCTGCCCACGGACCTGGACGACCGTTCCCTCCGCCGCCGGGCGGCGGCCATGGGCCTGCGGCTGGCCCTGCTGTCGGATTACTACAGTCAGCCCGCCGCCGCGCCCCAGCACATATTAGTTGTCAACTATGCCGGCATCGACATGGACCGCTTGCCGGAGGGACTGCGCCGCCTGGCGCAGCTATGGGAGGAACCATCATGTATGACGAATTGACTAGACAGGACATCCAGAAAATGCAGGAGGAGATCGACTACCGGGTCCAGACGCTGCGCCCCAAGCTCATCGAGGACGTGCAGACCGCCCGGGCCTTCGGCGACCTCAGCGAAAACTTCGAGTACAAGTGCGCCAAGCAGGAGAAAAACCGCAACGACAGCCGTATCCGCTATCTCCAGCGGATGATCAAAACCGCCCGGGTCATTGAGGACCACTCCCGGGCCGACACGGCGGGCCTGTACGACACCGTGGAAATTCTCATGGAGAACACCGGCAAAACCCGGAAAATCCAGCTGGTGACCACCCTGCGGCAGGACGCCCTGAAGGGCCTCATCAGCAAGGAGTCCCCGGTGGGGAAGGCCGTTCTGGGCAGGCGCAGCGGCGACCGGGTCCAGGTGGACATGGGCGGCGGCCGGGGCTACTGGCTGCAAATTCTTTCCATCGAAAAGGGCAGCGACGACGGCTCCATCCCCATCGGCAGCTTCTGAAAAAAGCCTCGCAGAGTTTGCCGCCCGCAGGCGGCAAATAAATTGCAATCCGTTTTTTGCGGCGGCGTGTACGTCGCAAAAAACACTTCTCAGTCTGCAAGTGTGGAATTTGTTCGCTTTCAGCGAACAAATTATGCGCGCAGCAGACTGCAAGCCTTTTGTCCAAAAAGGGCGCTGCCCTTTTTGGACAGTCTCAAAAGAAACCTCCGCCAGCGGCGGAGGTCCTTTTGTTATAACAGCTCCTCAAAGCTGCGGATGACCCGGTGACACACCTGCTGCATCTCCGGCCAGGAAACGTGGAAAAAGGCGTCGTACACCCCCACCACCTGCATTCCGGCCTCCCGGGCCGCCCGGCAGGCGGCCACGGAGTCGTCATACATGGTGCAGTCCTCCGGCGTCACGCCCATCAGTGCCGCCGCGTGGCGGAAGGTCTCCGGGTCCTTCTTGTCCATGCCCAGGTCGTGAGCAAAGAGGATGCGCTCGAAATACTCCGTCAGCCCCAGCCGTCCCAAGGCGGCCCGGCAGTGCTCCGGCACGCTGGAGGTCAGCACGATCATCCTCTCCCCTGCCGCCCGGCACCGGTCCAGATATTCCCGGACCCCGGGCTTGATGGGCACCCGCACGGCGTAGGCGTCCCCGGCCATCTGCATCCACTCGGCCATGATCTCTTCCTCGGACTCCTCCAGATGGCAATAGGCTTTGGTGAATTTCGCGGCCATGGGAAAAATGGTGTGGGCCACGCCCTCGTAATACTCCCGGGTATACGGATACCCCCGCTTGGCCAGGAACGCCTCGTCCACCTGCCGCCAGATCCCGTTGGAATCAATGAGGGTGCCGTCCATGTCAAAAATCAGCATCGCTGTGCCTCCCCTTGGCTTTTTGCGTTATTATACCAAAAATGCAAAGTCCTTGCAATACCGGGGAAAAGCTGATAAAATAGAGCCATCCCACAAAAGGAGACGCCGCCATGAAAAAGCCCGTATACTATGTGATCCTCGCCCTGCTTGTGGGCGTGTTCCTGTTTGCCGCCTACAAGGTGGGCAGCTACTATCTGGAAAAATACCGCAGCGATAAGGTCATTTCCGAGGCCAACCGCTTTGTGACCCTCCCCGGCGACAGCGATAACAACGACCCGACCCAGGACCCCAGCGGCGACCCGGAGTGCCCCACGGTGCAGTTTGACGAGCTGCTGAAAACCAACGGCGACGTCATCGCCTGGATCTACGGGGCCAATACCCATATCAATTACCCGGTGGTCCAGGGCAGCGACAATGACTACTATCTGCGTCACCTGCTGGACGGCACCTGGAACGACAACGGCAGCATCTTCATGGACTGCGCCAACAGCGCCGACTTCTCCGACCAGAACAGCCTGATCTACGGACACAATATGACGTCCGGCGCCATGTTCTCCAACCTGGTGAAGTACAAGCAGCAGGCCTACTATGACCAGCATCCCTACCTCTACATGCTGACCCCCCAGCAGAGCTACAAGCTGCACCTGTTTGCCGGGGTCATTGTGGACGCCTCGGGCTATATCCTCGACGGCAATGGCCAGGTGGCCTATTCCGACTGCAGGGTCTATCAGTTCCAGCTGACCCAGGAGTTCCTGCAGCAGATGGTAAACCACTCCACCTTCCGCTCCACCACCGGCGTTCCCTCGGCGGACAGTCATATCGTTACCCTGTCCACCTGCACCTATGAGTTCAAGAACGTCCGCTATGTGGTCCTGGGCGTTCTGGAGCCTATCCAGTAACCGGCTATATTCAAGCACCCGCTGCGGCATTACGCCGCAGCGGGTGTTCTTATGTATGTATTCCCTTTACCGCTTGTTGGACCGCAGCCAGATGCCCTGCTTTTCGGCGTTGGCGATCAGCTCGTCCCGGAACTTGGGGTGGGCGATGGAGATGAGCTTCTCCGCCCGCTCCCAGGTGCTGCAGCCCACCAGGTTCACGCCGCCGTATTCGGTGACGATGTAGTAGGCCAGACTCCGGGGATCGGTGACGATATCGCCGGGAGTCAGCAGCGGGTTGATGCGGGACACCATCTCCCCCTCCTTGTTGGTAAAGGAGGATGTGAGACAGATGAACGCCTTGCCGCCCTTGGACACGGCGGCGCTCTCCAGGAAGTCCAGCTGCCCGCCGGTGCCGCTGATCTGCCGGGTGCCGGCGCTCTCGGCGCATATCTGGCCGTACAGGTCCACGGAGATACAGTTGTTGATGGACACGAAGTTGTCGATCTTCCCCACGATAGAGGGATCGTTGCAGTAGCTGATGGGATAGGTCACCACACCGGGGTTCTCCCGGATCCAGTCGTACAGGTCCGGCGAACCAATGGCAAAGCCGAACACGCTCTTATAGCGGTCCAGGGTCTTTCTCTTGTTGTTGATCTTTCCGGCCTTGTACATATCCAGGTACGAGTCGCACAGCATCTCCGTGTGGATGCCCAGGTCCCGCAGGTCGGAGCGGGCGATCATCTGGCCCACGGCGTTGGGCAGGGAGCCGATGCCCAGCTGCAGGGTGGAGCCGTCCACCATATTCTGCACCACATACTCGGCGATCTTCATCTCCGTCTCGCTGGCGGCGGGAGTCTTAATGCCCGGCAGGGGGCCGTGGGGGCCCTCCACGATCATGTCCACATCGTCGATGTGGATGCACTCGTCCAGCCCGCCATAGACCCAGGGCAGATTCTCGTTGACCTCCAGGATCACCACGTCGGCCTTGTCCAGCACCGCCCGGGCGAAGGCGTTGGACACGGAGAAGTTGAAATACCCGTGCTCGTTCATGGGGGTCACGCAGGTGATAGCCACGTTTACCGTGAGGAAATGGTCATAGTAGGCCCCCAGATTCCGGAACACCATAGGGTTGAAGTTGCACAGGCCCCGGTCGCAGAGCTTGCGCTCATAGCCGGACATGTGCCAGCTGTTATAGATAAAGTGCTCCCGGCTGGGGTCGCACTCCACCATCTGAATGGGCTGCTGGATCAGATAGCCCCGGATCTTCACGCCCCGCAGCTCGTCCTTCCGCTTGGCAATGGCCTCGTCCATCAGGGACGGGAACGCCCCGCCCATGGAGATATCCAGCCAGTCGCCGCTTTTGACCACCCGCGCAGCCTCCTCCGGAGTGCGCAGCTTGCGTTTGTATTCCGACGTATAGTCAAACGGTATCGCCATAGCCTGTCCGCCTCTTTCTCTGTTTTGATATTGTTAATTAAATCACCTTTTCCATAGTTTGTCAATAGATTAACAGAGATTCCCGAAAAAAGTCGGCTTCCGCCTCGCTGTGGGCATAAAAAGGGGCCCGCCAGGCGATCTCCGCCGGCGGGCCCATATGGTGTGCGCGAGCAAGTCTGTAAGCCGGGTTCTGTATTTGACAGTCATCTATCTAAGCGCGCCGTTGCCGGTGCGCTTCAGCCACCTCGGGAGCGGACGGGCCGCCCTATTGCTCCCATACCGGTGTTGCTCCGGATAGAGTTTACAGCATCGGACACTCTCGAGCCGATGGGTGAGCTCTTACCTCGCCTTTCCACCCTTACCTCCAACGGAGGCGGTATATCTCTGTTGCACTTTTCCTGAAGTCGCCTTCGGCGGGCGTTACCCGTTATCCTTGCCCTGTGGAGCCCGGACTTTCCTCATGAACAGGCTTTCGCCTTGTCCCCGCGACTGTCTGGCTTACTCGCACGAATATTGTACCCGACCCGCTTCGGAAAGTCAACCGATTTTTGCGGAAATTGATTGAACCCCGCCCCGGAATGCGGTATAATAACCGGGTCAGATACGATAAGGAGGTTCATCCTATGACTTTGCAGGAATATATCGCCTCTCTGCGAGGCAGAACCGTGGCCGTTATCGGCATCGGCGTCAGCAACACGCCGCTGCTGCGTCTGCTGCTGCGGGAGGGCATCGCCGTCACAGCCTGCGACCGCAGCGACCGGGCGAAGCTGGGCGCTCTGGCGGAGGAGCTGGAGGCCGCCGGAGCCGTGCTGCGGCTGGGCGACGGGTATCTTCAGGGCCTGGACCAGGACGTGATCTTCCGCACCCCGGGCCTGCGGCCCGACGTGCCGGAGCTGGAGGCCGCCCGGGCCAGGGGCAGCGTCATCACCTCCGAGATGGAGGTCTTTTTCCAGGTCTGCCCCTGCCCCATCATCGCCGTCACCGGCTCCGACGGCAAGACCACTACCACCACCATTATTGCCGAGCTCCTGCGGGCGGCGGGACACACCGTCCATGTGGGCGGCAACATCGGCCACCCACTGCTGGCCGAGGCCGGCTCCATCCGGCCCACCGACTGGGCGGTGTTGGAGCTGTCCAGCTTCCAGCTGATGACCATGACCCGCAGCCCCCACATCGCGGTGCTGACCAACCTGGCTCCCAACCACCTGGACGTCCACAAGAGCATGGAGGAATATGTCTGGGCCAAGGAGAACATCTTCCGCCACCAGCAGCCCGGGGACACCGCCATCTTCAACCTGGACAACGCCATCACCCGGGAGCTGTCCGCCCATGCCCCGGGCCGCGCCCTGTATTTCAGCCGCCAGGCAGAGCCGGAAAACGGCGTGTTTCTGCGGGGCGACGCCGTGATCTCCCGCCGGGACGGACGGGAGCGTCAGATCATGACCACCGAAGACATCCGCCTGCCCGGCGTCCACAACGTGGAGAACTACATGGCCGCCATTGCGGCGGTGGACGGTCTGGTGCCGGACGACGTGATCCGCACCTTTGCCCGGGCCTTCAACGGCGTGGAGCACCGCATCGAGCTGGTGCGCACCTGGCGCGGCGTCCGGTTCTACAACGATTCCATCGCCTCCAGCCCCTCCCGCACCATCGCGGGCCTGCGCTCCTTCAAGGAGAAGGTGATCCTCATCGCCGGGGGCTATGACAAGCACATTCCCTTCGATGTGCTGGGCCCCGAGGTGGTGGAGCACGTGAAGCTGCTGATCCTGTGCGGCGCCACGGCAGACAAGATCCGTGCCGCTGTGGAGCAGGCCCCCGGCTACCGGCCGGGCCATCCGGAAATACTGGATGTGACGCCGTTCCAGCGGGCCGTGGAGACCGCCCGGGACCGGGCCGTCCCCGGGGACGTGGTGACCCTCTCCCCTGCCTGCGCCGCTTTTGACCAGTTCAAGAATTTCATGGAGCGGGGCAAGACCTTCAAGGCCATCGTCAACTCCTGGCAGGAGTAACGACCGCTCCCCCTGCGGCATATATTGACCCATAGGGGGTGTGTGCCGTGAGAAGAATGCGTTATCTGCGTCTCACCGGACGGCAGCGGCGGCTGACCTGGCTGGTGCTGGCGGTCCTGCTGACGGCGGGCCTGGGCTGCGCGGCGGTGCTGCATATGCGGCCCATCATCGTCAGCCTGGCCACCGCGCGGGTGTCCAACGCCGTCAACCGCATCGTGGTGGACGCCGTCCGGGACGCCATCGACAGCGGCCAGGTGGACTATAACGTGCTGATCCACCTGGAAAAGGACGAAACCGGCCGGGTGGCGGCTCTGGAGAGCAACATGGCGGCCTTTAACCGTCTGCTGTCCCAGATCGCCGACGAAATTCTCCGGCGGCTGTCGGAGGTATCCACCAGCGAGCTGTCCATCCCCGTGGGAACCCTCACCGGCTCCACCCTGCTGGCGGGCCGGGGGCCCTGCATCCGGGTGCGGATGCAGGCGGTAGGCTCCACCGACGCCAGCCTGCGCAACGCCTTTTCCGCCGCCGGTATCAACCAGACCCGGCACCAGATTCTGCTGAGCGTGGACGTGTACACCAGCATTCTCCTGCCGGGCTTCACCGCCTCCACCAAGGTCAGCAACGAGATCGCCGTGGCAGAGACCGTCATCGTCGGCTCCGTGCCGGAGACGTACACCTATTTCAGCACCACGCCCGATGAGCTGGAGGATACCGCCCGGGACAACATCATGAACAAAGGATAAGTGAAACATGGACTATAAAACCGAAATGAGGGAGCTGCGGGACACCCTCAACGCCCACGGCTACCGCTATTATGTGCTGGACGCCCCCACCATCAGCGACTATGAGTACGACCATATGCTCCGCCGCCTGGAGGACCTGGAGCGGGAGCACCCGGAGGAGGTGACCCCGGACTCCCCCACCCAGCGGGTGGGCGGCCCGGCCCTGTCCCAGTTTGAACAGGTCCGCCACGACGTACCTCTGGAGAGCCTTCAGGACGTCTTTGACGGCGAGGAGGTCCGGGATTTCCTGCTGCGGGTGGCGGAGACCATGCCCCAGGCGGAATACAGCGTGGAGCCCAAGGTGGACGGCCTGTCCGTGGCCCTGGAATACCGGGACGGCGTGTTCGTCCGGGGGGCCACCCGGGGCGACGGCCAGGTGGGCGAGGACGTGACGGAAAATCTGCGCACCATCCGCTCCATCCCCATGACCCTGCCGGAGAAGCTGCCCCGTCTCATCGTCCGGGGTGAGGTGTATATGTCCCGCAGCGTGTTTGAAAAGCTCAACGCCCGCCGGGAGATCGAGGGCAAGCCCCTGATGGCCAATCCCCGCAATGCGGCGGCAGGCTCCCTGCGGCAGCTGGATCCCAAGATCGCCGCCCAGCGGCAGCTGGATATCGCCGTGTTCAACCTCCAGTTGGCCCAAGGCCGCAGCTTCACCACCCACACGGAGACCCTGGATTATCTCCGCTCCCAGCACTTCAAGGTCATCCCCTATCGCCTGCTGCGTACTCATGCCGATATCATGGCGGAAATCGACCGCCTCAACGACACCCGGATGGAGCGTCCCTTCGACATGGACGGCGCGGTGGTGAAGCTCAACAACCTGGCGGACCGGGAGACCCTGGGCAGCACCGCCAAGTTTCCTCGCTGGGCCATCGCCTATAAATATCCCCCGGAGCGCAAGACCTCCCGCATTCTGGACATCGTGGTCCAGGTGGGCCGCACCGGGGTGCTGACGCCCAAGGCCCAGCTGGAGCCGGTGCGCCTGGCCGGGACCACCGTCACCTTCGCCACCCTCCACAACCAGGACTATATCACCCAGAAGGACATTCGCATCGGCGACACCGTGGTGGTGCAGAAGGCGGGAGAGATCATCCCCGAGATCGTGGAGGTGGTAACGCAGCACCGCCCCGCCGGGGCGGTCCCCTACTACCTGCCCCGGACCTGTCCCGTGTGCGGCGCGCCGGTGGAGCGGGACCCGGACGGCGCGGCCCTGCGCTGCACCGGCGCGGAATGCCCGGCCCAGCGCCTGCGGAACCTGACCCATTTCGCCAGCCGGAACGCCATGGATATTGACGGCCTGGGCCCGGCGGTGCTGAATCAGCTCATCGAAAGCGGTCTAGTAAAAACCGCCGCCGACCTGTACGACCTGACCGCCGCCGACATCGCCCCCCTGGAGCGCATGGGCGAGAAGTCCGCCGCCAACGCCGTGGCCGCCATCTATAAAAGCCGG
Source organism: Brotocaccenecus cirricatena (assembly GCF_020687045.1). Lineage (NCBI taxonomy): Bacteria > Bacillati > Bacillota > Clostridia > Eubacteriales > Oscillospiraceae > Brotocaccenecus > Brotocaccenecus cirricatena. The sequence goes on along the minus strand of NZ_JAJEPW010000034.1, from coordinate 10,562 downwards.
GACAACGACCTGTGGCGTCTGATTTTCGCCCTGGGCATCCGGCAGGTGGGCGAAAAGGCCGCCAAGGTCCTGGCCCGCCGCTTCGGCACCATGCAGGCCCTGTCCCAGGCCACGGAGGAGGAGCTGACCTCCATCGACGATGTGGGCCCCATCACCGCCGCCTACATCCGCCAGTGGATGGAAAGCCCCCAATCCCGGGACCTGCTGCGGCGTCTGGAGGACGTCGGGGTCAATATGAGCTGTAAAGAGGAATTGGTTGACAGTCGTTTTGCCGGAATGACTTTCATCCTCACCGGAAGCCTGGAGCGCTTCACCCGGGAGGAGGCCGGTCAGATGATCGAGCAGCGGGGCGGCAAGTCCGCCTCCTCGGTGTCCAAAAAGACCAGCTATGTGGTGGCCGGGCCCGGCGCGGGGTCCAAGCTGCGCCGCGCCCAGGAGCTGAACATCCCCGTCCTGACGGAGGAGGAGTTCCTGGAGCTGCTGAAATAAATAATTCTCACCAATATAATAATTTTTATGCAAAAGTCATGGAGCCAGTTACCGGCTCCATGGCTTTTTGTTTCTTTCCACGACTCCCGATTAGATTTTACGGAAAAATTCAATGAAATCATTTGTTAAATCATTGACATCTCAATTCAAAGTGCTAAAATGAAAAATGTATGTATAGGTCGGACGGCGGTCTGTGTGGGGCCGCCGCAAAAATGTGTGAGGAGGAACCTATATGAGCAAGCTCCTGAAAATCTGTGACGGCAACGAAGCCGCCGCCTATGTTGCCTATGCCTTTTCCGAGGTAGCGGGCATCTATCCCATCACCCCGTCGTCCCCCATGGCGGAGAAAACCGACGAATGGGCCGCCAACGGAAAAAAGAACATCTTCGGCCAGACCGTCCGCCTGGTGGAGATGCAGTCCGAGGCCGGCGCCTGCGGCGCATGTCACGGCGCACTGGAGGCCGGTGCTCTGGCCACCAGCTTCACCGCCTCCCAGGGCCTGATGCTGATGATCCCCACCATGCACCGCATCTCCGGCGAGCGTCTGCCCGGCGTGCTGCATGTGGCGTCCCGCACCGTGGGCACCCACGCCTTCTCCATCTTCGGCGACCACAGCGACGTGATGAACTGCCGCCAGACGGGCTTTGCCATGCTCTCCAGCGGCAGCGTCCAGCAGGCCGCAGACCTGGCCGCCGTGGCCCATCTGTCCGCCATCCGGGCCCGGATCCCCTTCCTGCACTTCTTCGACGGCTTCCGCACCAGCCACGAGATCCAGAAGATCGACGTGCTGAGCTATGACGAATACGCCAAGCTGGTGGATTACGAGGCCCTGGCCCGCTTCCGCGCCAACGCCCTGAACCCCGAGGATCCCCGGATGCGCTCCCTGGTGGATAACCCCGATATCTACTTCCAGCTGCGTGAATCCAACAACACCGACTATGCCAACCTCCCCGACGTGGTGGAGGACTACATGGCCCAGATCAGCCGCCTGACGGGCCGGGAATATCACCTGTTCAACTATTTCGGCGCGCCTGACGCAGAGCGCGTCATCGTGGCCATGGGCAGCGTGTCCGGCTGTGCCCAGGAGGTCGTCAACTATCTGAACGCCAAGGGTGAGAAGGTAGGCTTCCTGCAGGTGCACCTGTTCCGCCCCTTCTCCCGCAAGCACCTGATGGCCGCCATGCCCAAGACCGTGAAGCGCATCGCCGTGCTGGACCGTGTGAAGGAAGCCGGTTCCATCGGCGAGCCCCTGTATGAGGACATCTGCGCCGCCTATATCAACGAGGCGGACCGCCCCCTGATCTTCGCCGGACGCTATGGCCTGTCCAGCAAGGACACCACCCCCGCCCAGCTGAAGGCCGTGTTCGACAATCTGCTGCTGGAGGAGTCCAAGAACCACTTCACCATCGGCATCGAGGATGACGTGACCCACCTGTCCCTGCCCGTGGGCGCCCCCCTGCTCACCGAGCCCGAGGGCACCATCAGCTGCAAGTTCTGGGGCCTGGGCTCCGACGGCACCGTGGGCGCCAACAAGAACTCCATCAAGATCATCGGCGAAACCACGGATATGTACTGCCAGGCGTACTTTGAGTACGACACCAAGAAGTCCTTCGGCATCACCAAGAGCCATCTGCGCTTCGGCAAGCACCCCATCAGCTCCACCTACTATGTCAGCCGGGCCGACTTTGTGGCCTGCCACAACCAGACCTATCTGACCAAGTACGACATCATCTCCGAGCTGAAGCCCCACGGCAGCTTCCTGCTGAACTGCGAGTGGACCGAGGACCAGCTGGAGCAGCACATCCCCGGCGACATCCTGCGCTATATCGCGGAAAACGACATTCATTTCTACATCATCGACGCCAATAAGGAATCCCAGGCCCTGGGTCTGGGCAACCGGTCCAACATGGTGCTGCAGGCGGCGTTCTTCAAGCTGGCTAATGTCATCCCCGTGGAGGACGCCGTGGAGCACATGAAGGCCGCCGTGAAAAAGACCTACGGCCTCAAGGGCGAAAAGGTGGTCAACATGAACATCGCCGCCGTGGACGCCGGCATCAACGCCCTGGTGCAGGTGCAGGTGAAGCCCGAGTGGAAGAACCTGTCCGGTGCCGCCATCCAGCCGCCCCGCGCCGATGTGCCCGACGTCATCAAGAATATCCTGGTGCCCATCAACGCCCAGAAGGGCGACGATCTGCCGGTTTCCGCCTTCCGGGGCATGGAGGACGGCACCATGCCTCTGGGCACCTCCCAGTATGAAAAGCGCGGCATCGCCACCCATCTGCCGGTGTGGGACAAGGACGAGTGCATCCAGTGCAACCGCTGCTCCTTCGTGTGTCCCCACGCGGTGATCCGTCCGTATCTGCTGAACGAGGACGAGGTGAAGAACGCCCCCGCCGGTCTGGAGCTCACCGACGCCAAGGGTCCCCAACTGGCCGGCCTGCGGTACACCATGGGCGTGTCCACCCTGGACTGCACCAGCTGCGGCAGCTGCGTGGCCTCCTGCCCCAAGAGCGGCAAGGCCCTGCGCATGGTCCCGGCCCACGAGGTGTCCCTGGATCAGACCAACTGGAACTACCTGCAAACCATCCCCGAGAAGAACGACCGCTTCGACAAGTTCACCCTGAAGGGCAGCCAGTTCCGCCAGCCCCTGGTGGAGTTCAACGGCGCCTGCGCCGGCTGCGGCGAGACCCCGTATGTGAAGCTGCTGACCCAGCTGTTCGGCGACAAGATGTTCCTGGCCAACGCCACCGGCTGCACCCAGGCTTGGGGCGCTGCCATGCCCTGCGTGCCCTACTGCAAGAATAAGGAGGGCAAGGGTCCCGCCTGGTCCAACTCCCTGTTTGAAAACAACGCCGAGTTCTCCTATGGTATGTGCCTGGCGGTGAAGCAGCTGCGCGCCGCCGTCACGGACTACGTCCATCAGCTGGATGACATGACCGAAAACGCCGCCGTCAAGGCCGCCATCGCCAAGTGGCTGGAGACCTATGACGACCTGGACGCCTCCACCCCCGCCACCCGGGAGCTGCTGCACCTGCTGGAGAGCGAGACCTTCTCCGCTCAGGAGCAGGCCGTGGTGGACGAGATCCTCAAGCGCCGCAAGGATATGTCCAAAAAGACCATGTGGATGTACGGCGGCGACGGCTGGGCCTACGACATCGGCTACGGCGGTCTGGACCATGTGTTCGCCATGGGCGAGGACGTCAACGTCCTGCTGGTGGACACCGAGGTGTATTCCAACACCGGCGGACAGTCCTCCAAGGCCACTCCCGTGGGCGCCGTGGCCCAGTTCCAGGCCAGCGGCAAGAAGACCAAGAAGAAGGACCTGGGCATGCTGATGATGACCTACGACAACGTCTATGTGGCCCAGTGCTCCATGGGCGCCGACCCGGCCCAGCTCATCAAGGCCATCCGGGAGGCCGAGGCCCACAAGGGTCCCTCCATCGTCATCTGCTACGCGCCCTGCATCAACCACGGTATCAAGAAGGGCATGGGCTGCGTCCAGCAGGAGATGAAGGACGCCGTGGCCTCCGGCTACTGGAACCTGTACCGCTACAGTCCCGAGACCCACAAGTTCACCCTGGACAGCAAGGAGCCCAGCATGGCCCTGTACGACTTCATGAAGGGCGAGGTGCGCTACTCCTCCCTGGAGCTGAGCTTCCCGGAGAACGCCAAGGTCCTGTTCGCCGAGGCGGAGGACGCCGCCAAGGCCAAATACGAGTCCTATAAGCGCCGGGCCGAGGATCAATAAGGCCGGGCACAATGCAGCCAGATAATCACAACGCCGGATAATTAAAAAGCGATAAGAACCTTTCGTTTTCAGAGAGCGGCACGGCTTCGGTCGCGCCGTTCTCTTTTGCGGCATTTATCCCGACAGAGGCTCCGTTCCCCGGGCATAACGGCCAAAAAACACGTGTGCTTTTTGGCATATACCACAATCTTTCCAAAAATAAAAAAAGTCCGTTGCAAAACGGCTGCAACGGTGTTGTATATAGTAGGGGTGAGAGCTTCCCACCGCCATATAAGAGGAAAGAGAGAAAACATATGAAACCGTTCCGACACTTCGCCATCGCGTTCTGCGTGTGTTCCTTGCTTTGTATGCTGACGGCCTGCATGTCTTCAGTTACCGTTTGGCCTTCATTCGTTGATTTATCAAAAAAGGATGTCATCCTGCGGGTAGATGGAACGGAAACTGCCCTACTGTATTGGTACGATGCATCAAACGGCGACTACGAATGGAATGTTTTTCAGATCCTCGACAATGGACAGGTCGCCCCTATTTCTTTGCGTTACACCGATAAAGTGGCACAAATAGAGGACAACTTGTGCCACATAACAGAGTGCTTCGTCCCGGACTATGGGGAGCACTACATTCTCATTACTTACATGTCGACAGATCAGGATCCGCTCCCATCCGTGTCAGACTCCGCATTTTCTACATTTTTCTCCTACGAAATTGAAAATGGGGTGGCTCGAATGTATTGCTTTTTTGCCTACATTCCCGAATTCTCTGAAGGTTACACCGTGTATATCAACCAGGATGCTGTTGTGATAAACTGAACCAAGAAGGGAAAAAGTCGGCCAGGTTTCCATTCCGAGCTTTGATGGCCATCCTTTTTGCGTGATCGGGCTATGGCCGAACCATCACGGCAATCCAGGCTCGGGAATTTATATCAAAAGCGGGAATCCGGCAAGTCGGATTCCCGCTTCAACACATTTATCTTCCGCCCAGGTCCACCGCGTGGCGGACAAAGCTCATAGGCGGCACCGGATGGGGCAGCTGCATGGTAAACACCATCTGCGGCGTTTTCGGCTCCGTCAGCGGCAGCCCCTGGCTGTCGGTCATCATGGGGGCTGTCATGGTAAAGGGCTTGGTGTCCGGCCCCACCACCTCCACCTGATCCCCGCAGGCAAACTTGTTGCGCAGGCTCAGGGTGGCCAGGCCCTCCGGCGTGCAGTCCGTCACCACGGCGCAGATCTGCCAGTCCCGGATGTACCGGGCGTCCTCATAGAACTGCCCCGGCTGGCCATAAAAAAATCCGGTGGAATAGTGCCGGTGGCTGACATGCTCCACCTCGTCCCGCCACACCGGGTCCACCGGCCGCCCGGCGGCCACGTCGTCCAGCACATGGCGATAGGCCCCGGTGACAATGGCGGCGTAATAGGCGGACTTGGCCCGCCCCTCGATCTTCAGGCAGTCCACCCCGGCGTCCATCAGGTCGTCCAGGTGGTCGATCATGCACATATCCCGGGAGTTCATGATGTAGGTGCCCTTCTCGTCCTCGAACACCGGGAAATATTCCCCGGGCCGCTTCTCCTCCATCAGGGCGTACTGATAGCGGCAGGGCTGGGCGCAGGCTCCCCGGTTGGAGTCCCGCCCGGTCATATAGTTGGACAGCAGGCACCGCCCGGAATAGGACACGCACATGGCCCCGTGGCAGAAGGTTTCCAGCTCCAGGGCCGGGTCCACCCGGCGGCGGATCTCCCGGATCTCGTCCATCCCCAGCTCCCGGGCCAGCACCACCCGCTGGGCCCCCAGGTCGAACCACGCCTGGGCGCAGGCATAGTTGGCAATGGACTGCTGGGTGCTGATGTGCCGCTGGCACCGGGGGGCATATTTCCCGGCCAGGATAAAGGCCCCCAGGTCCGCCAGAATCAGGGCGTCCACCCCGGCGTCGTTGAGCTTTTCCAGGTGCTCCGGCAGTCGGTCCACCTCGCCGCTGCGGGGCATGGTGTTCACGGTGGCGTGGACCTTCACCCCGTGCCGGTGGGCAAAGTCCACCGCCCGGGGCAGCTCCTCATCACTGAAATTCCCCGCAAAGGACCGCATGCCGAAGGATGTCCCCGCCAGGTACACGGCGTCCGCCCCGTACAGCACGGCCATCTGCAGCTTTTCCCAGTCCCCGGCCGGAGCCAGCAGCTCCGGTTTTTTTCGCTCCGCCGTCATCCGAACTTCCGCAGATTGGCGTTGTGCTCGGACAGGGTGCGGCTGAACACATGCCGCTGGGTATCGGGATTGAGCACATAGAAATAGTAGTTGGTATCGTCCGGCTGCAGGGCGGCCTGGATGGAGGCCTTACCGGCGTTGGCGATGGCCGTGGGCGGCAGGCCCTGGTGGGTATAGAGGTTATAGGGGCTGTCCAGGGTCTGATAGTCGTCCTCGGTGATCTCCCGCCCGGCGGCATACACCAGGGAGGCGTCGATCTGCAGCAGATGGGCCGTCTCGCCCACGTTCTCCAGCCGGTTGTGGATCACGGAGGAGATCAGCGTGCGGTCGGTGCCGTCGGTCTCCTTCTCGATCAGGGATGCCATGATGACGATCTCCTTCAGACTGTAGGAGGAGTTGGCGATCAGCGGCGCCAGGTCCGGATCGTCCACAATACGGTCCTGAAAGTTGGCCAGCAGGCGGCTCAGGGCCGAGTCGGCGTTTTCCTTCACATAGAACTCATAGGTATCCGGGAACAGATAGCCCTCCAGGCGGCTGATGCTGCCCAGATTCTCGTTGTCCACGAAGTCGAACTTGTCGAACACATGGTTCTTGGCGGACTCCTCCAGGGCGGCGGCGTCGGACACGTCGTTCTCCGCCAGCAGCTGGATGATCTGCTCCACGGTGTAGCCCTCGGGGATGGTGACGGTAACGGTGGCCGCCACGCCGCCGGTGGGCTGCATGGACTTGATGAGACAGTTGAAGTCCATGTCGGTGTTCAGCTCATACACGCCGGGCTGAATATAGCGGCTGGCGTGGAACACGGGGCTGGTGATCATGAACAGCAGCTTGGAGTTGATGAGCCCCGCCTTCTTCAGCTTGGTGGCCACCGTCCCCACGGAGTCGCCGCTTTCCACCTCGATGGTGGCGGTCAGAGGAGCCTTATTCAGGGCGCACACATCGTTGACGGCCAGCCAGCCGATACCGGCCAGCAGGAACGAGGCCACGATGACCCCCGCCAGATAGCCCAGCCACCCCAGGCGCTTTTTCTTGGGCTTCGGCCCCTGGCCGGAAGCCTGCTTACGGACCTCCTGGGCATCCCATTTGGCCGTATCGGAGTTCTGATAATCGGACATATGATCGGTTCCTTTCTCTATTTTTTCCGCCGGACACACCCGGACAAGATACGCCGGAGCCATCTCCGGCATAGAATAGCCCATACAGGAAATAAGTGAGGTGAATCGCATGTGCTTTGACAACAACAATTGCTCCTGCATCTGGCTGATCGTGATCTTACTGCTGGTGTTCTGCTGCTGCGGCAGCGGAACCGGATCCCGCTGCGGCTGCGGCAACGGAGGCGACGGCTGCTGCTCCTGCTGAGGGCCGTACATACCTTCGCCCGGAGGGGACGCGCAGGCGTTCCCTCCCTATTTTATGCCCTCCAGCAGGTCCCGGAGCCGCTCCATGACCTCCCGGTGGATGTCGTCCACGGAGCGGACCTGTCCGTCCCGGGCGCAGTCAATGCGGGTCCACCCGCCGTAGTCCACCACCATGGCGGCGCTCTCCCGGCAGGACCGCAGGTATGCCTCGTCCCGCTCGTGGATGTCGGCGGTGGTGTGGGTCAGCTGCTCCCGGCGGCGCATCATCTGCTCCGACAGCTCCGTGGGCACGTCCAGATACAGCACCCGGTCCGGCTCCGGCAGCCCCAGCTTCCGGTATTCAAAGTCAAACAGCCAATCCAGAAACGCCTGCCGCTCCTGAGGCGGCAGCTTGGAGGTCTGGTGCACGGCGTTGCTGGTGGTGTACCGGTCGGCGATGACCAGTCCCCCCTGCCGGTACCAGCTGCCCCAGTCCTGCTTGAAGGAGGCATAGCGGTCCACGGAGAAGAACGTGGCGGCGGCATAGGCATTGACGTCCGCCGGGTCGGTGCCGAAGGCCCCGCTGAGATATAGCCGCAGCAGCGCCGAGGACTCCTCCTTGTACCGGGGAAATTCCAGCTTGCGGAAGGGCACGCCCCGGCTCTCCAGCTCCCGGCACAGAAGCGCCGTCTGGGTGGCCTTTCCGGAGCCGTCGGTGCCCTCGAATACGATCAGTTTTCCGCTCATCCTATGTTTCCTCCCCCGGCTCGACATATGCATTCAGGTTATTCTACCACGGCCCGGCCCTTTTGTCCATGAAAAAGTTTTCCGCCCCGTCCGGAGGCCTCATCTATACATTTTCATTTTCCTGTACAGAATCCGTAAAAATCAGGTGACAAATCCGGACAAAGGCAGTATAATATAGACAAATCATCACCATTGACGGGGTGCAGAAAGGATGTTTTCGCATGAAAAAGCAGATTCTTATCACCATTGGCCGCGAATACGGCAGCGGCGGGCATGACCTGGCGGTCCTGCTGAGCCAGCGGCTGGGCATCCGGATGCTGGACCGGGAGCTTATTGACGAGCTCTGGAAAAATGACCCGGAAATGCAGCGGCTGGCCCAGGAGTACGACGAGCGGCCGGTGAACCGCATTCTCAGCCGCAAGATCAACGAATTTGACAACTCCATCCCCCACAACGTGGCCCAGCGGCAGTTCGACATGATCCGCCAGATCGCCGACAGCGGCGAATCCGCCATCTTCGTGGGCCGCTGCGCCGACTATGCCCTGGCCGGGCGGCCGGGCCTGCTGCGGATCTTCTGCCGGGCGGACCTGACCCAGCGGATCAAGCGCATCCAGCAGCGGCACAATCTCTCCCTGGAAAAGGCCGCGCTGCTGGTGGCCAAAACCGACCGGCACCGCCGGGTTTACTACCACCACCACACCGGCAAGTTCTGGGGCCACAGCTCCTGCTATGACCTGACGGTGAACACCAGCGTCCTGGGGGTGGAGAAAACCGCCGAAGCCCTGGAGGCGTATATCCGGGCATTTCAGGAGCAGGACTGACCGCCGCACATATTTTGATACAAAAAAAAGCACCGCCCGCAGGCGGTGCTTTTCATATGGTTCTTTTACTCGGCGGGGTAAACAGAAACCTGCTTACGATCCTTGCCCAGACGCTCGAAGCGGACAACACCGTCGGCCTTGGCAAACAGCGTGTCATCGCTGCCGATGCCAACGTTGGTGCCGGCGTGGATGTGGGTGCCGCGCTGGCGGACCAGGATGTTGCCGGCCAGAACGAACTGACCATCAGCGCGCTTGGGGCCAAGGCGCTTAGACTCGGAATCACGGCCGTTCTTGGTGGAGCCCATACCTTTTTTATGGGCAAAGAACTGCAGACCAATGTTCAGCATAATGCAGTACCATCCTTTCTATGAGATGATTGCGGGGGGAACAGGAGGGTTTCACGCCTCCATCACTTCAATGTTTTCCGGATACTCGTCGTGAAGCTGGGCCAGATACACCATCAGCCCCGTCAGAAGATTCTGGCAGGTGTTCTCCGCCATGGGAGCCAGGCCCCCGGGCAGACGAAAGGAGATGGCGGCATCCTGCTCCCGGACTTTCACCGCGGCACACAGACCCATCACGTCATTGATGGTGGCTTCTACCAGGCGCACGGCGCTGGTAACGGCGGCGCAGACGATGTCCTCACCCTCTGCGGCGAAGCCGCTGTGTCCCTGCGCATCGAAACCGACGATGCGGGCTTCCTCTGTCAGGAATGTAACGGTCGTCATGCTGTCACTCAGAAGGAGATCTTGCCGATTTCCACCTTGGTGTAGGGCTGACGATGACCCTGCCGTTTGCGATAACCCTTCTTGGGGGTATACTTGAAGATACGGATCTTCTTGCCCTTGCCGTTCTTGACGACGGTGGCGTCCACCTTAGCGCCCTCCACCACGGGAGTGCCGAACTTGGTGTTTTCGCCGTCGACGATGGCCAGGACCTGGTCGAACACCACGGAATCACCCGCGTTGACGTCCAGCTTCTCGATAAACAGAGTGTCACCCTCGGAGACGTTGTACTGCTTACCACCGGTCACGATAATAGCCTGCATACTTGTTGCACCTGCCTTTCCTTTATTACGGACTCGCTGTCGGGGGCGTCCGGCAAGGCCGGAACTTTTGACCCATTCAAAGCGGCTTATAGAGTATAACAGAGAAATTCACCTTTGTCAATCACTTTTCGCCGTTTTCCAAAGCAAAATTTGCCCGCCTGCCGCTTTCGCGGCAG